>NZ_JUMS01000079.1:0-26275 GCF_001059415.1 Enterobacter sp. 940_PEND | reverse complement strand
ATCCCTGTAAAGCCCGCCCTCTCGGCGCATCCATGCGCCTCGCCCCGGCCGGAAGGAAATGCCTCAGCGATTTACAGCCGGACCATGGCATCGCTGAAAGCGTTCAGGCCTTCTGAAACAACGTTATTGCTTCTGCTCAAAACTTACTGGCTAACCTTCTCCCGGAGGGAGAGAGCCAGCACGCGCAGGCCGGGTAAGGCGTAGTCGCCACCCGGCAATACTCCCTTACTGCGCCGCAGCTTTCACCGGCGCAGCCTCCTCATTCGCCGCAGGCTGATTCTCCGGCACGCTGTCGCACGGTTTTGCTTTCGGACAGACCCGATCCAGCATTTTCAGCGTCACGCCGTTGCTCCAGCCGAAGCCGTCCTGCAGCGGATACTCACCGCCGCCGCCGCCCGTACCGGTTGTCGACACGTCATACTTCTCGACCAGTTTCTTTTCGCGGTCGTAAGTATGCTGAACGTTCTTCAGGAAGCGCCAGGTCACGTCCATTGAGACCTTCTCCTGTCCGTAATTCTGCAGCCCTTCCGCCGCCACCCACTGCAGCGGGGCCCAGCCGTTTGGCGCATCCCACTGCTGGCCGCTATTGACGGTGGTGGTCGCAATACCGCCCGGCTTCAACAGGCGCGATGAAGTTGCCGCGGCGACTTTATCGGCCCGATCCTGCGCCGCCGCCTTCACGTAAAGCGGGAACAGGGCTGCCGCCGTGAGCTGATTGCGTACCTTCTTGCTTTTCAGATCGTAATCCGCGTACCAGCCCTCTTTATCATTCCACAGGTGGCTCTCGATGGCTTTCTGACGCGCCGTTGCCAGCGCCTCGTATTTGCTTGCGCTGGCGGCGTCGCCACTCTCCTGGCTTGCCCGCGCCAGCAGTTTTTCCATCTTGAACATCAGGGCGTTCAGGTCCACGGGGACAATGCTGGTGGTTCGGATGGTGCCGAGCTTTTGCGGATCGTCCATCCAGCGGGAGCTAAAGTCCCAGCCCGAGGCCGCAGCGGAACGCAAATCACGGTAGATCTCGGTCGCAGGCCGGTTAGGGTTACTTTTGGCGGTATTCACGTCGTCAAGCCAGGACTCCGGGCGCGGGGTGTCGCGTTCGTCCCAGTAGCGGTTGAGGATAGCGCCGTCGTCCAGCTTCACCACGCGTTTGTTAGCCTGCCCCGGCTGAAGGGCGTCGACGCCGTCCATCCAGTAGGCATACTCTTTCTCCATCTGCGGACGGTACTTCTTCAGCGCATCGCTGTCGTGGGTCGCCAGCAGTTCAACCATCATTGAGAAAAACGGCGGCTGGGAGCGGCTCAGGTAATAGCTGCGGTTGCCGTTGGGAATGTGGCCGAAGGTATCAATCTCATACGCAAAGTTATCCACCATGTCGCTGATTTTGTCCCAGTGATCGCTCTCTGCCAGGCCCAGCATGGTGAAATAGCTGTCCCAGTAGTAGACCTCGCGGAAACGTCCGCCGGGCACAACGTAAGGTTTGGGTAACGGCAGCAGGGAATCCCATTTGTTGCTGGCTTTATCCGTGGTGCGCGTCAGCACGGGCCAGAGATCGTCGATGTGCTCACGTAAACTTTGTCCAGCAGGCGGAACATATTTTTCCCCTTCCGCAGGGAGCGTAAAGTTCATCTCGACAAAGTGGCGTAAGTCAAAGCTGGACTGCGTGTGCTGCATCCGGTAATCCGCCAGAATCATTAGCGGGTCGCTTTTGGGGACGGCATCCGCGAAGGTTTTCTGATCGGGAAACAGTTTGGCGCTTTGCACATCGTTAAACAGCGGGCCCAGCAAAATATCGGGTGAGGTTGTCTGGGCTGCGGGGCTATCGTCGGCATAACCGAAAGTAGTGACGCCGAGCAGCGCGCCTCCTAACGCAAGGGGCAAGAATGCGGGGCGTAGTGTACGAGGTCTTATCATCAGTTCGTCTCCTGTCTTCACTAAACAGCGTGACCGCTGTTGTCAATCACCTGAAAACCTTAGACGAATATTGCCCGCTTCGCGTTAATAATTGCCTGCCCGTCAGACCTCTTCCGGCGTCTGGCTGGCTTCCCGCAGCGTGCCCGGCGCCTGTCCAATGATGCGCTTAAATGCCCGGCTAAACGCCGCCAGAGAGCCGTACCCCAGCCGCAGCGCGACGGTTTCAATCGGCTGATTTTCGTGGCGAATGTACTGGATGGCCAGTCGCATCCTCAGCTCGCTGAGATATTTTGCCGGGGTGGTTCCCGTCGCGGCCAGGAACCGTTCGGCGAACACGGAACGGGACGTGCCCGCTTCTTTTGCCAGATCCGCCACGCTCCAGTTCAGGCCGGGCTGCTGGTGCATGGCGTAAATGGCCCGGCTCAGGCGCGGGTCACGCAGAACCTGCACCCAGCCGGTGGCTTTACCACACCCGCCTTCAACCCAGCCGCGCACGATTAACGCCGCCACCACGTCGGCCAGACGCGCAAGGATACCGGCATACCCGGCCTGACGCGCCACGGATTCCCGCTCCATCGCCGCCAGCAGCGGGTGGATCTCCGGCCAGGTGGACATCAGCCGGCTGACCATCATCACTTCCGGCATCGCCTTGATCAGCGGCTGCATCCCGCCCAGCTCAAAATCCATGCACCCGCTAAAGATGATGGTGTTCTCGCTTTCCGGGCAGGGCTCGCAGGTGATGGCACACACCGAGCTGCAGATAGGCTCGCTGGGAAAGTCGCTGACAGGGGTAATGGTGGCCCGCTCGTCGGAGAGCAGGGCATGGGAATTGCCGCCTGGAATAAAGAGGGCGTCTCCGCTGCTCAGCTGAAAGGCCGCACCGCTCTCCATTCGCAGCAGGGCGCTGCCGTGGCTCACGAAATGAAACTGCGCTTTGCCGGGCGCCTGATGGAAGGCGACGCCAAACGGCGCGCTGGCCTGGATCCGCCGGTATTTCACCCCTGACAGACGCATGCCGCGTAGAAGTTCGCTGATCAGATCGGGTGACTGTACGGTCATGGCGCAACTCCGGACGAATAATCAATAAGTGGAGATTATATGTCATAGATCGTCCAGGGTGAACCTTCTATGCTTTTGCGACAGTTGTCACATTTTTATAACGGGAGAAAAACAGATGAATTCATGTGTCGCGGCGAGCGAGGCGGTAGCGCCTGCAAAACCCGCCTGGCGGGCCGTCTATTCACTGGGGCTGGGGGTGTTTGGTTTGATTACGGCAGAATTTCTGCCCGCCAGTCTGTTAACGCCGATGGCCGCGAGCCTGGGCGTGAGTGAGGGAATGGCCGGACAGGCCGTCACCGCCACCGCGCTGGTGGCGCTGGTGACCGGACTGCTGATTACGCCGGCGACCAAAAGCATCGACCGCCGCTGGGTGCTGATGTTTTTCTCGGTGCTGCAAATTATCTCCAGCCTGCTGGTAGCCTTTGCGCCCAACCTGCACGTCCTGCTGATGGGCCGCCTGCTGCTGGGGATCGCCATCGGGGGATTCTGGGCGATGTCGACGGCGACCACGATGCGTCTGGTTCCGGCGGATAAAGTGCCGAAGGCGCTGGCGGTGATATTTTCCAGCGTATCGATAGCCACGGTGGTCGCGGCGCCGCTCGGCAGCTATCTGGGCAGCCTGATCGGCTGGCGCAACGTCTTTGTTCTCTGCATTCTGCCGAGCATGCTGGCGCTGCTGTGGCAGCTCTGGGTCCTGCCGTCCATGAAGCCGGAGAGCAGCGGCAGCCTGAGTACGCTGTTCCGCGTGCTGCGTCGTCCGGGGATGATCGGCGGCATGCTGGCGACCATCCTGATCTTCAGCGGCCATTTCGCCTTCTTTACCTACCTGCGCCCGTTCCTGGAAACGGTGGGGCAGGCGAGCGTTGAAACCATTTCGCTGATCCTGCTCGGCTTTGGGCTCGCCAACTTTGTCGGCACCTCCGTTGCCGGGCATCTGCTGGCACGCAATCTGCGCCTGACGCTGGCGCTGGTGCCGTTCGCGATGGGCGTTCTCGCGCTCACGATGGTGGCGTTTGGTCATCTGGCGATGCTGGACGGGTTCCTGGTCGCGCTGTGGGGCTTTGCATTTGGTCTGGTTCCGGTGGGCTGGTCAACCTGGCTTGCTACCACCGTACCGGATGAAGCCGAAAGTGCAGGCGGGCTGCTGGTGGCCTCAATTCAGCTGGCAATCAGTGCCGGTGCGGCCGGGGGCGGGGCGGTATTTGACCTCAACGGTGCCAGCGGCGTATTCGCGGGCAGCGGTCTTTTGCTGGTAACGGCGATGGTGATTGTGCTTATGGGAGTAAAAGTGAAGGCGGATTGAATTATTTGCCGGGTGAGCGCAAGCGCCACCCGGCATCACGGTAAGACTTACAGCCCTTTCTTATCCATCCACACCGCCAGATCAACCAGACGGTTAGAGAAGCCCCACTCGTTGTCGTACCACGCCAGGATCTTCACCATGTTCCCGCCAATCACCAGCGTGGAAAGCCCGTCGATAATCGAGGAGCGTGGGTCGCCCTGGTAATCGCTGGAGACCAGCGGTTCGTCGCTATAGCCCAGAATACCTTTCAGTGGCCCGCTGGCGGCCGCGTTGCGGAACGCCTCGTTCACCTCTTCGGCGGTTACGTTACGGCTCAGCGTTACCGTTAAATCCACAATCGACACCACCGGCACCGGCACGCGCAGGGAGTACCCGGTCAGTTTGCCGTCAAGGGATGGGATCACTTTCCCCAGCGCTTTTGCCGCGCCGCTTGAGTAAGGCACAATCGACAGCGCCGCCGCGCGCGCGCCGCGCAGATCTTTCTCCGGCTGATCGTGCAGCGCTTGGCTATTGGTGTAGGCATGCGTGGTGTTCATCAGGCCATGCTCAATCCCGAACTGCTGATGCAGCACCTGAGCGGCAGGCGCCAGGCCGTTCGTGGTGCAACTCCCGTTACTCACCACCGCGTGACGGGCTGGATCGTACTGCTCGTGATTAACCCCCATCACAATCGTCAGGTCGTCGTTCTTCCCGGGGGCGGAAATGATGACGCGCTTGGCGCCGCCGTGGGTGATATGCACCGCCGCTTTTTCCCGCTCGGTAAAGAAGCCGGTGGCCTCAATCACCACGTCAACGCCGACGTCACGCCAAGGGATATTCGCCGGATCGCGTTCGCTAAATACGACGATCCGCTGCCCGTCTACCTGCAGCGCGCCGTCAGCCGCTTCAACGGGCGCGGGCAGTTTGCCCAGAAGGGAATCATGCTTCAGCAGGTGGGCGAGGGTTTTACTGTCCGTCAGATCGTTAATGGCCACAATCTGCAGATCCGGGTTACCCAGCGCCGCGCGCAGGAAATTACGTCCGATACGGCCGAAACCGTTAATACCGACCTTAACCATGGTGCACTCCTTATCTCTGTTGTCTGGAGCCACTGTAGGCGTCGGGCCGGTTGGCGTAAACGACAAAAAAGGATCAGATTACGCCATCTTGCGGCAGTGGAAGCGCTGGCGGTACTCGCCGGGCGTGAGGTGAAGCTGTTTCTCAAAGATGCGGCGCAGGTTAATGCTGGTGCCAAACCCGCTTTGCTCGGCAACGCGCTCAAGGGAGTCATGGGTCTGCTCAAGCAGCTGGCGGGCCGCGGCCAGACGTGCTTCGGTCACGTAGCGGGCCGGAGAAACTCCCGCGTCGCGGGTAAACACGCGGGTGAAATTACGCGGGCTCATTGCCGCTTTCTCGGCCAGATTTTCCACGCACAGGTCGGCGGTGAGGTTTTGCAGGATCCAGGTTTGCAGCTCGCTTATCGGACCGGATGTGCCGGGCTGCTTCAGGCTGTAACGGCTGAACTGCAGCTGGCCGCCGGGACGGCGCAGATACATCACCATATCCTGCGCCACGTCGCGGGCGAGGGTAAATCCGTAGTCGTCTTCCACCAGCGCCAGGGTCAGATCGAACCCGGAACTCACGCCGCCGGAGGTCCAGATGGGGCCATCCTGAATATACAGCGGACCGCCTTCGACGTGGATAGCCGGATACTGGGCTTGCATCGTCTCCAGCAGCCGCCAGTGGGTGGTCGCCCTGCGACCGTCCAGCAGGCCGGTCTGGGCCAGCAGCATCGCGCCGCCGCAGATAGAGGCTACCCGCCGGGCGTGCGGCGCAGCGAGGTGCAGCCAGTCCACCACCGCCGTGCTCTCCTGCTCGTTCATGCCGCGTCCGGTGATGATAATGGTGTCCAGCGGTTCACGCGGATCCAGCTCCGGCAGGCGATAGTCCGCCAGCAGATTCAGGCCGGACTGGCCGTGGATCACCTGGTGAGGCTGGGTGGTGGCGATGATAATCCGGTAGCGCGGCTGCGCAAGCCCTTCCGGATGCAGCCGGTTGGCCTGCATCAGAATATCGGCGATACCGGCGGCCTCGAACAGCATGCCGCCGTCGGGAACAATAATCAGGATCTTCTTCATGTCCTGAAAAGTACCTTTATCACAGAATAAGTCAAGCAGCGCGTGCGCTCCACGTTTCTGGCAAAGCAATGCGATTTAAGTTGTTTGTGATTTCAGGCGTTATCCCCGATCGTCAGAGAATTATCTCTGGCGAAACGGCGTCTGAAGGAATGAGTCAACGAAGCACCCTCTATTTACATCCGCAACAACGCGAACAAATCCGCCACCTTGCATCGGGTTTCTTATGGCGAAGCGAACTGCCCACGTGGCTGTTGATAATCACGATTTATGCCGGCTGGTTTGCCACGCTGGCGTTCTGGCAAACGCTCGGCCTGCTGCCCGCCACGCTGCTGCTCATCGGGTTTACCGCCTGGTACATGTCCCTGCAGCATGAGCTGATCCACGGGCACCCCACGCGTTTTGCCTGGCTTAACCAGCTGTTCGGCACGCTCCCGCTGGCGGTCTGGTATCCGTATGGCCTGTACCGGGACTCCCATCTCGCCCATCATCGGCACCATAGCCTGACCCATCCGGTGGATGACCCGGAGTCGTACTATTTTACCGACGAGAGCTGGGCGCGCTTTTCTCCCTGGCAGAAACGGCTTATCAGGGCCCGGAATACCTTTGCCGGACGGCTGATGCTGGCACCGCTGCTGGATATCCTTCAGACGCTGGGCAGCGCCGTGGCGGCATTTCGCCACCTTCACCTGAGGGCGATGGCGATGTGGCTGGTTCACGTTTTGCTGCTGGTGGCGCTCTTCGCCTGGATGACGCGTACCGGTTTTTCACCCGTCTGGTTTGTGCTGGCCGTCAGCTATCCGGCGCTGGCGCTGACCAAGGTCCGATCGTTTTTCGAACATCGCGCGGCGGACGACCCGCTGGCGCGCTCCGTTATTAATGAGGCGGGGCTGTTCTGGCGGGTGCTGTTTTTGAATCTCAACTACCATTCAGTGCATCACGATCTGCCGGGCGTTCCCTGGTACGGGCTGAAGGCCATCTACGAGCAAAACCGGGAGGCGTACCAGCGGCGAAACCACGGTTTTCTCGTCAGGGGCTATGGTGAATGGCTGCGTCAGTTCTGGGTCAGACCCGTCGACGTCACCGTTCATCCCGCAAAACAACAGGGGGAAGGGTATGAGTAACCTGCTGGCGTTTCCCATGTATGCCGTGGATCGCGCCGACACCCGCGTCCTCTGGCTGGCGGTAAAGGGGCTGCTGGCCGCGCGCGGTGTGTCCGTCGATCGTGACCCCGGTTGGCCGGAATCCGATCTGCTGAGCCACTGGCAACAGCCTGCGCTTATCCTCAGCCAGACCTGCGGTTATCCGCTGGTCACGCTGCTCCCGGACGTGCAGGTGGTCGGCTGTTTTCACTACGCGGCACCGGGCTGCGAAGGGATCCAGTACCGCAGCTTTCTGACGGTGCGCGAGGAAGATCGGCACCTCACGCTGGCGGATTTTCGCGGACGTCGGGCGGTCTGTAATTCCCCGGATTCCCAGTCTGGTTACAATGCGCTGCGAAAAAAAGTGGCTCCCCTGGCGAGCGGCGGTCAATTTTTTGCGCAAACGTCGTTTAGCGGCAGCCATCGCCAGTCGCTGATTGATGTCAAACGCGGGGCGGGGGATATCGCGGCCATCGACTGTGTGACCTGGGCACTGCTGCAGCGCCATGAGCCGGAACGGCTTGCGGGGCTGGCGGTCATTGACCGCACCCCGCTGACGCCGGGACTGCCGCTGATCACCTCGCATAACACCTCGCCTGAAACGCTTAACGCTATTCGCGATGCGCTCCGCGAGCTGGTGGATGCGCCGGAATACCGGGAGGTGCGCGACGCGGTGCTGATCGACGGTTTTAGCGTGGTGACGCGCGACGCCTACGCCTCATTGTCCGCGTGATAAATCTCCTGCGCGTCGGTAAAGCAGCGCAGCGCCAGCGAGGAGACCGGCTTCTGCCTGCGCATAATCAGGCCGACGGGAGCCTCAATGTTTGCGTCGGCGATGGGGACAATCCTGAAGTTGCTGTTCAGCGCCTCCAGCCCGTTGTTCAGCGGCATGACGGCGCAGCACACGCCGCTCTGAACCGCCTGAATGATCTGGAACGTCGAGTCGCTCTCGAAAACGGACGTCGGTTCGATGCCTGCAGATTTAAAGCTGGCCTCCATATGCGCCCGGTAATGCATCCCTTTGGTCAGGAACCCCAGCGGAAAATCCGTCAGGTCGTGCCACGTCAGCGTTGCCTGGCCGAGCTGAAAATGGCGGACGTCGTGCAGCAGGCCCATCTTGGTTTTTGGCAGCTGGATAACGTCAAACAGGCTGGTGTCGATGCTGTTGAGGTAGCAAATTCCCAGCTCAAGCTGATTGCGACTGACGCCGTCGGCAATCTGCGCTGAGGACATGGAATAGAGGCTGTAGGTCAGCTCCGGGTATTTTCGCGTCAGCAGGCGAATAAAGATCATCGGATCCACGCTCGCCAGCGGCACCATCCCCAGACGTAATTCGCCCACCACCTGGCCTTTACACAGCGCGGCTTCCGCCTGTAACCCGTCGTGCGCGGCAAGCAGGGCACGGGCCCACGCGAGGATGCGTTCACCCTCCGGCGTAAACCCTTCAAAGCGCTGCCCGCGCACGATCAGCACCAGCCCCAGCTCCTCTTCCAGGCTGCGGATGCGCATGGAGAGAGTCGGCTGGGTGACGTTGCACTGCGAGGCCGCTTTACCAAAGTGGCGGGTCTCGTCGAGTGCGATTAAATATTTTAACTGTTTAATATCCATCATTATCTCTGCGCGAGCAGCCTTACAGCATGCGGATCTCT
Organism: Enterobacter sp. 940_PEND; assembly: GCF_001059415.1. Lineage (NCBI taxonomy): Bacteria > Pseudomonadati > Pseudomonadota > Gammaproteobacteria > Enterobacterales > Enterobacteriaceae > Enterobacter > Enterobacter sp. 940_PEND. Next base: position 17,097 of record NZ_JUMS01000079.1, on the reverse strand, counting down.
TTCGAGCGCAGGGTGATGCGAACCGGAACGGATTTATACGACGGCGTACCGCTGTCCTTATCCAGATAATCAAGCGGCACCAGCACGTTGGCCTCCGGGTAATAGGCGCCGACGGTGCCCGGCGCGATGTTGTACGCCACCACGGTAATGTCTTTCAGACGCTGAACGCTGCCGGGGAGGGCGGTTTCGATATCCACGCGGTCGCCGTGTTCCAGGCCTGACTGCGCCATATCGTCTTCGTTCATAAACAGCACGTCGCGGCGGCCAAACACGCCGCGGTAGCGGTCGTCCAGAGCGTAAATGGTGGTGTTGTACTGGTCGTGGCTGCGCAGCGTGATTAACCGCAGAACATGCTCACCTTCGCCGCTGGCGTTCTCGTGAACGCCGTCGAACACCGAGAACATCGCTTTTCCCGTCGCCGTTGGCCAGATGCGCTGCGTCGGCGGCAGCGGCATGCGGAAGCCGCCGGGAACGCGGATCCGCGCGTTGTAGTTCTCAAAGCCCGGAATGGTCTGCTCGATCAGATCGCGGATGCGGTCGTAATCCTCAACCAGCGTCATCCAGTCCACGCGGGTATCCGGCAGGGTGGCTTTCGCCATGCCCGCGACGATAGCGGGTTCTGACCGAAGCAGCGGCGAGGCGGGTTTCAGCTTGCCGGATGAGGCATGGACCATCGACATCGAGTCTTCGACGGTAATGGACTGGCGGCCGGTGGCTTGAACATCCAGCTCGGTACGGCCAAGACACGGGAAAATAAAGGTCTCTTTGCCCACCAGCAGATGGGTACGGTTCAGCTTGGTCCCGACGTGAACGCTCAAATCCAGGTTACCCATCGCCGGAAAACCGCGTTCATGATCGGGCATTGCGACGGCAAAATTACCCCCGAGGCAGATGAGCGCCTTCGCGCGGCCGTCGATCATCGCCTGCGTGGCCTGCACCGCGTCGTGTCCGTGGTGCGATGGAGGCTCAAAGCCGAACACGTCTTTGAGACTGTTCAGGAAGGCCGGCGTGGGTTTCTCGCTAATCCCGACGGTACGGTTCCCCTGCACGTTTGAGTGGCCGCGCAGCGGGCATATTCCCGCGCCGGGCTTGCCGATATTCCCGCGCAGCAGCAGCAGGTCGGCAATCAGGCGGACGTTCGCCGTGCCTTTATTGTGCTGGGTAATGCCCATCCCGTAGGTAATGATGGTGGCATTCGATTTCGCATAGGCCTCGGCTACCTTTTTGAGCGCCGCCTGACTGAGACCTGACTCGCGTTCGATCTCGTCCCAGCGGGTTTGCGCGATATCGGCGGCGAAGTCCTCAATGCCCTGGGTGTGTTCGGCAATAAATGCATGATCCAGCACGCCACCGCGCTCGGCCTCCATTTCGAGAAGGTGTTTGGCAATGCCTTTCAGCGCGGCGGCATCGCCTCCGGCCTTCACCTGGAAATAGGTCGAGGCGATATCCGTGGAGCTGTAGGTCGCCATCTCAATCACGCTTTGCGGGTCCGCAAAACGTTCCAGCGCGCGCTCGCGCAGAGGGTTAAAGACGATAATCGGCACGCTGCGGCGGGCCAGCTCGTGGAGGGTCCCCATCATTCGCGGATGGTTGGTGCCGGGGTTATGGCCGATGGAGATCACCAGCTCCGTCTTGTCGAAGTCGTCCAGCGAGACGGTCCCTTTCCCAATGCCGATCGAACGGGGCAAACCGACGCTGGTGGCCTCGTGACACATATTCGAGCAGTCGGGGAAGTTGTTGGTGCCGTATTCGCGAGCAAACAGCTGGAACAGATAAGCCGCTTCGTTAGAGGCGCGTCCGGAGGTATAGAACTCGACCTGGTCCGGTTCGAGCCCGCGCAATACGTCGCCGATGCGTTGAAACGCCTCGTCCCAGTCGACGGGGCGGAAGGTGTCGCTCGCCAGATCATAGCGCAGGGGGTGCGTGAGTCGACCGTAGCCCTCCAGCTCAAAGTCCGATTTTGCCAGCAGCGAGGAGACGCTGTTTTCGGCCAGAAACGCGGGGGTGACGCGTTTGCTTGTCGCTTCCCAGGTCACCGCTTTGGCGCCGTTCTCGCAGAACTGGAACGTCGACTTGTGTTCTTTATCCGGCCACGCGCAGCCCGGGCAGTCAAAACCGTCAGGCTGGTTGGTGCGCAGAAGCGTGGCGGGAGCATCAAAGGTATCCATTTGGGTACGTACCGCGATGGCCGTCGCTTTTAACGCGCCCCAGCCTCCGGCAGGACCGTCATAGTGTCTGATACCCGGCACCGAGCGTCTTTTCTTATTCATACCCACTCCTGATTTCTTCGGTCACACAACGTCTGAACCCATAAAAACGCTGCAACGGACGATAAGTAAAAGCAATGACGACCGGATGGCTATGCGCATGCGGTGTGGAAAAATGCTTTATCTTAAATTCGTTTTATTACAGAGTTTTATCGTATCTGATGCTTAAATATTTAAAGAAATTATAACGAAATTTTATCATTTTAATAATAAATCTTATCTATCAAACGGTAGGCAAGATAGATGGGGCGAGCAGGAGAGGATGTAGCAGCAATAAAATTTCGAATGAAGCCTGTGGGCGGCAGCAATAAACAATGTTCGCAGCTGGCGGGCTATTGCGAGCATTTTCTGCTGCGATAATGTCAGGATGGTTAACTCAGGCTTAATGATTGACGATTAAAATTCAGGCCTGACGGGGTAATTGTCGCAACGCGAAATATAAAGTTATTTTGAGTCGTGAAATTAACGTCGTGCAACATAAGTGAAATAGTTACCTTCACGTTGTCGCGTGCATTCAATATTAAAGATACCCTTTTAGTGCAACAAATAATTCATGGTTCTTATATTCTGCTGACCTCACCAATACGCGAATTCTACTAATTATGGTAGTGGCGATAATAGCCGTATTGCGTTAATGAAAGTGGTTCTCTTTTGTATTTTCCGTATATAAAACATGTGGTTGTAATGTTGTGTGGCTAAAAAATAAAAGGGCGTAGGTCGTATCGGGTTTTTTCATAGGATTAATCCTATAATTTTCCGACTGCTTCATTTACCAACAGTTACGTACCGGTAAATATTGAATTGAGACGAAGCTCATGTAAACTTGTTTACCGTTTGTCAAAATATGTCAGGAAGACACCGGGCCTTATTCTGAAGGGCTCGTGCGGTAGCTATGCCCTTAAAATAGTAACGTCCCGAAAATATCCTGGCTATTTTAACAATAGCACCTAAGTCAAACTTCACCCCCTTATCTTCATCATCGAAATATCGCTACGGAAAAGCATATGAAAATGCGCGTACTGTTTTCACTTCTGTTTGTAATGGCGGTGGCGGGCTGTAAAGCGCCGCAGAAACCTGTGATCAACGACGATACGATCGAGACCAGCCAGGTCAACGGCGTGACCTTAACCCACCGTCACGCTGTGGCGCCGCCTGCGGAGTTCAACCCGGTCAACGAACCGTATCGCGCCATGTATCCAGCCTCCCTGATGAGCCGTCCTGACTTCGGCGGCAAAGTTATCCGTACTCTCGACACCGGAAAAACCTACGTGGTGCTGGGTCAGGTTGAACACTACTGGATGGCGCTTGCCGATGAAGGTAACGATCAGCTGATTGGTTACGTCCCGATGCGCGCCGTGATCAAGGCCGACCTGTACGACGCCGCCGTGCGTAAACAGGCCATTCGTCCGAAGGCGCGTAAAAAAGCGACCTGTGTCGACGTCGATGGCAACAGCAAAGCCTGCAAAGACAGCGCTAACGGTACCTGGATCCTGAACTAAACGGCTTGCATGAGCGCATTTTTATGAATAATAAAAATTTTCATAAGCTGTGGTTATTCTTTTACGCGGTGATTTTCGCCCTGGTCAGTGGTTGTACGTCGTCTTCACACAGCGACCCCTCCCGCTACAATCTGCAGTTTCAGGCTCATCCACAAATCAATGAATCTGCGCCGCTTAAGGTCCGGGTGCTGCTGCTGAAATCCGATGCGGATTTCATGTCCAGCGACTTCTACTCCCTGCAGAACAACGCGTCAGCCACGCTTGGCGCGAATCTGCTGAACAGCGACGTGTTCTTCCTGATGCCGGGACAGCTGTCCAAAACCCTCAGCGGGCAAAGCTCTCCGGAGGCCCGCTACATCGGCGTGATGGCGGAGTATCAGATGCTGGATGGCAAAAAATGGCGCGTTTCACTCCCTCTGCCTGTGCCTGGCGAAAATCATATCTACCAGTTCTGGAAATGGTCCGCGGATGAACTTCAGGCCAACGTTTTTCTCGACGTGAACGGCATTCGGGTCATCAGCCAGTAACGCGCTTCAACACAGGAAACACATCATCATGACGAAAGCAGAAAAGGTCGTCTGGACCGAAGGCATGTTCCTGCGTCCACACCATTTTCAGCGGACTGAAAGCTATCTGCTCAACCATGTTCGTGAATGGGGCGCGCTACAGCGGTCGTATCTCTGGGGCTTTCTTGACGTTGAACTGGATGAAGCGATGCTTCGTCAGGGATGCATTGCCCTGAGCTACTGCAGTGGCCTGCTGCCGGACGGCACCTTTTTCCAGGTGCGTAACGGGCGCAACGGTCCTGTACCGCTGAAAATTCCTGACAACCTCACCAACGAAAAGGTGGTGCTCGCGCTGCCTGTTCGTCGCGGCGAGAGAGAAGAGGTGATTTTTAGCGAAGAGCAGGCCTCGCTGGCGCGCTTCATCGCTTTCGAGCAAGAGGTGGAAGACGACAACGCCATGTCGGTGGGGGATGCCACCGTCCAGTTTGGCCGCCTGCGTCTGACCCTGATGCTGGAAAAAGACCTCACGGCGGAATGGACCGCCATCGGCGTGGCGTTTGTGACGGAGAAACGTAACGACAACCACGTGCGGCTCGACAACAGCTACATCCCGCCGATGCTCAACGCCAACAACAGCCCGCAGATCTACAGCATGATCAACGATCTGCACGGTCTGCTGGTCCAGCGCAGCCAGCAAATTGGCGGTCGTCTGCGCCAGCCTGGCCGCTTTAACACCTCCGAACTGATTGAGTTCACGCTGCTGTCGCTGGTTAACCGTCATCTGGGCGAAGTATCTCATTTAAAAACCCTCCCGCTGCTGCATCCCGAAACGCTCTGGCGCAGCTGGCTGCCGTTTGCGACCGAGCTAGCCACCTGGACGTCGCAGCGTACCGCCGAAAGCGTGCTGCCGATTTACGATCATGACGATCTGGCAAACTGCTTCAGCAAACTGATGCTGATGCTGCGTCAGGGGCTGTCGCTGGTGATGGAAGACCACGCGATTCAGCTCCCGCTGAACGAACGCTCCCATGGCCTGAACATCGCTACGGTGCCTGAAACCAGCATGGTGCGCGAGTTCGGCTTCGTGCTGGCGGTAAAAGCCAATGTGCCAGGCGAACATCTGCAAACCCATTTCCCGGCGCAGATGAAGGTCGCGCCGGTCTCGAAAATCCGCGATCTGGTTCAGCTTCAACTGCCGGGCATTATGCTGCGCGCCATGCCGGTCGCGCCGCCGCAGATCCCGTGGCATGCCGGCTACAGCTACTTTGAACTGGAGAAGGGCAGCGAGCTGTGGCACGAGATGGATAAGTCCGGCGCATTCGCCCTGCATCTTGCAGGGGAGTTCCCGGGGCTGGATATGGAGTTTTGGGCCATCCGTAGCCCGACAGAATAATAAAGCGAGCGCTTAATATGCAGGAACGACAGGACACCGGCAGTGATGCCGCGTTTACCGGGGCCAGTAGCAACAATCAGCTGGTGGCGGCCGCCAATCCGCTGCTCAACGCGATTCCGCAGATCCGTCATTCGGTCTCCCATGACGATCAGGTGGCGTTACGCCAGCGCCTGATCGATGAGATTCGCCGTTTCGAAGTCCGCTGCCAGCAGGCGGGGCTGCCCTACGAAGTGATCGTCGGGGCGCGTTACTGCCTGTGTACGGCGCTCGATGAGGCCGCCGCGCTCACCCCCTGGGGCAGCAGCGGCGTCTGGTCAAGCAACGGTCTGCTGGTGACCTTCCATAACGAAACCTGGGGCGGTGAGAAGTTCTTCCAGCTGCTGGCGCGCCTGTCGCAGAACCCGCGCGAGCATATTCTGCTGCTGGAGATGATCAACTACTGCCTGCTGCTGGGCTTCGAAGGACGCTATCGGGTACTTGATAATGGCCGCACGCAGCTTGAAACCATCAAGCAGCGGCTGTGGCAGATGATCCGCGGCGTGCGCGGCAGCTATCCGCCTCCGCTTTCTCCCCATCCGGAAGATCGTCCGGTGCTGCGCAAGCTCTGGCGGCCGATGGTTCCCCTGTGGGCCTGCGTGGCGCTGTCCGGGTTTATCGCCTGTCTGTTTTATATCGTGCTTAACTGGCGTCTTGGCGATAACACCAACCCGGTGCTGGCGAAGATTTACCAGTCCCAGCTGCCGGAAACCACTATTCAGCAGCCGGCCCGTCAGCTGCCAGCGGTGCTGAACCTGCGCGGCTTCCTGAAGCCTGAAATCGAGGCTGGCCTGGTCGCGGTGAAAGACGAAGCGGATCGCAGCGTCGTTATCCTGAAGGGCGACGGGCTGTTTGCCTCCGCCTCGACCGTCGTGCGTGACCGCTATGAACCGGTCATCAACCGCATTGCGCAGGCGATGAATAACGTCAGCGGCAAAATTCTGGTGGTGGGCTACAGCGACAACGTGCCGATCCGCAGCGCGCGCTTTGCCTCGAACTATGAACTCTCTCTGGAACGCGCCCGCTCGGTACAGAAAATGCTGCAGGGAAGCCTCTCTCAGCCTGGCCGCGTGAAAGCGGAAGGGCGGGGCGAGATTAACCCGGTGGCGCCGAACACGACGCCTGAAAACCGCGCCCGTAACCGCCGTGTGGAAATTACTCTGCTGGTGTCGCCTGAAAACACTCAGGCCGAGCTGAACGGATTGCCGCAAGGAAACTAAGGATGCTGACTACACTTCTTTCCATCTTGACCAACCGCATTCTGTGGAGCTTCCTCGGCGTAACGGCGCTTGCGGCGGTGATCTGGATGATTGGTCCCCTGTTGTCCATCGTGGACACCCGACCGCTTGAGTCTGAACAGAACCGCATTATCAGCATCGCCGTGGTCTATCTGCTCTGGGCGCAGGGCCACATTCTGCCGCGCCTGTACAATGCCTGGCTTAACCGCAAGCTGATGGACAAGCTCAAGGAGAACACCGCCAGCCCGGAAGCGGCGGACCCGCAGAAGCGGCTGAACAGCGAGGAGCAGATCCTCGCCAGCCGCTTTGATGAAGCCGCGCAGATGCTGAAAAAAGCGCACTTCAGCAAAGCGGGCCAGGGCGCGCAGTGGACGCAGCGCTTCAGCACGCAATATCTCTATCAGCTGCCGTGGTACGTCATTATCGGCGCGCCGGGCTCCGGTAAAACCACGGCGCTGGTTAACTCCGGGCTGCAGTTCCCGCTGGCCGATCGCTTCGGTAAGACCGCGCTGCGGGGCATTGGCGGCACGCGTAACTGCGACTGGTGGTTTACCAATGAGGCGGTGCTGCTGGACACGGCGGGCCGCTATACCACCCAGGAGAGCGAGCAGGTACAGGACGCCGGCGAATGGCTGGAGTTCATCAACCTGCTGCGTAAGTATCGCCGCCGCCAGCCGATCAACGGCGTCATCATCACCATCAGCATTTCTGACCTGCTCACCCAGTCCGCCGAGGCGTCCCGCCAGCAGGCGGTAAACCTGCGCCAGCGTCTGTCCGAGCTGCATGAACAGCTGGGTATTCGCTTCCCTGTCTACGTGATGGTGACCAAGGCCGACCTGCTTAAAGGCTTCCGCGCCTGGTTTGCCGACTACGACAAAGCGCAGCGCGACCAGATCTGGGGCTTTACCCTGCCGTGGGAGCAAACCAAACACGCCGATTACGACCTGATGGGCAACTTCCAGCAGGAGTTTTCTCTGCTGCAGCAGCGCCTCGATGCCGGGCTGCCGGAAACCATGCTGAAAGAGCACGACGCGAAAACCCGCGCCGAAGCGTATCTCTTCCCGCAGGAGTTCGCCGCGCTGCGTCCGCTACTGGCGGACTACCTGAGCACGGTCTTCGCCCGCTCCAACTTCGAAACCGAGTTCTCTCCGCGCGGGATCTACTTCGCCAGCGGGACTCAGGAAGGCATGCCGTTCGACCGCGTGATGGGCGAACTGAACCGCGCGCTGTCGCTGCCGGAAGGGGGAGAGGCGGATAACTGGGATTCGGTCAGCAAAGAAGCGCCGATCCCGGGGGCAAAAGGTCAGAGTTTCTTCATTAAGAACCTCCTGCAAAACGTCATCTTCCAGGAAGCCGGGATCGCGGGCGAAAACCGCTGGTGGGAGCTGCGCAACCGGGCGGTGATCTGGTCCGGCTACGCGGCGCTGCTGGCCCTGCTGGTTATCCTCGGCGGTCTGTGGCTGACCAGCTATGCCAAAAACAAGGCCTATCTGGAAGAGGTGGATGCGAAGGTGCCGCTGCTGGACCAGCAGAGCAAGTCGCTGCAGAACCAGACCCAGCGTGACCTGTTCGATCTGCTGCCGCTGCTGAACGGTCTGGTGGATCTGCCGAAAAGCGACGCGTTTGATGTGAACGATCCGCCCGTATCCCGCCGTATGGGGCTCTACCGCGGAGATGACGTCAGCGATGCCTCGCAGTCGCTGTACCAGAAAGCGCTGGATCAGATGCTGTTGCCTGCCGTTGCCATGCACATCACCACCTGGTTGCGCAACGACAACGGCAGCGACGTGGAATACAGCTATGAAGCGCTGAAAGCCTATCAGATGCTGTATCAGCCGAAGCACTACGACGGCAAATTCCTGCATTCGTGGGTGATGCTCAACCTGCAGCGAAATCTTCCGCAGAACGTCACGAAGGCGCAGCTGCAGCAGCTTGAATGGCACCTGACGCAGCTGCTGGAACCGAAAATTCAGGCCTCGCCGTACGCGCAGGATGAATCCCTGGTTGCCCGCGAAAGAGCGATGATCAATCAGCAGCCGCTCTCCACGCGCGTATACGGTCGCCTCAAACGCCTGCTGGAGCATGATGACAACCTCAAGCCGGTCTCCCTTTCCGACCTGGGCGGACCGCAGAGCGAGCTGGTGTTTTCACGCAAAAGCGGCAAGCCGGTGAGCGAAGGCGTGCCGGGTCTGTATACCCCGGACGGTTACTGGAAAAGCTTTAACGGCCAGATTGACAGCGTAACCACCGCCCTGCACGAGGACGACGCCTGGGTGCTGGGGGCCGCGACGGCGCAGGAGGATAAACAGCAGATCGATAACGCCGTGCGCCAGCTCTACATGCGCGACTTTATCGCGAACTGGGATCGCTTCCTCGCCGACATTCAGCTCAATAACAGCGCCGATCTCTCCCAGCGCATCAACACCGCGCGCCTGCTCTCCGGCGCAAACTCGCCGCTGCGCCGTCTGGTGCAGAACCTGAGCCAGGTCCTGACGCTGTCGCGCAATGCGCCAGCGCCGGAAGATGCGGGCAAAGCGCAGGATCAGAGCAACCGCGCCACCCGCACGCTGGAAGCGCTGTTCAGCAACAATGACGCTGCGCCGACCCAGGCCGCCGTGGTTACCCAGGCGCCGGAACAGCTGGTCACCGACCACTACGCACCGATGATTGAGCTGGCGCAGCCGCTGGAGAAGGGCGGGAAGACCATCGTGTTTGATGATTTTCTCAAGCAGGTGGATGAGCTCTATCGCTACCTGACCGCGGTTCAGGACGCGGCCAACAGCGGCATGCCGGCACCGGGCGGAGAGGCGATCAGCCGCCTGCAGGCCAGCGCCGGTCGCCTGCCGGGCGGGCTACAAACTATGTTCAGCAATATGGCAGTGGGCGCCAGCAGCGATACCCAGCGCCGCGACCTCGAAAACGTGCGGAAGCGTATTAACGTTGAGGTGGGAGGATTCTGCCGTCAGGCGATCGCCGGTCGCTACCCGCTGGTGCGCAGCGCCAGCACCGAGGTCACCCCTGACGATCTCGCGCGCATGTTTGCGCCGGGAACCGGGCTGATGGACGCTTTCTTCCGCGACAATCTGACCAATAAAGTGGATACCACGCAGGCAAACTGGCGCTTTATGCCGGGCATCGACGGTAAAACGCTGCCGGGAAGCGAAGGGCTGCTGAGACCGTTCCAGCAGGCCCAGTCGATTCGCGACGCTTTCTTTGCTAATGGCGCCACGACGCCGTCCTTCAAGGTGACGGTTCGCACCGTGCGAATGGATAACTCCATTCTGAACCTGACGCTGGACGTCGACGGCCAGCTGCTGCGCTACAGCCACGGCCCGCAGGCCGTGCAGATCATGAACTGGCCGGGGCCGGGCGGCACCAACCAGGTACGCATGCAGCTGGGGCTGGCGAACGGCAGCACGGCGACGCTGGTCACCAACGGCGCCTGGGCGCTCAACCGCTTCTTTGATAAAGCGAGCACCAGCCCGGGCGCGGGTAGCCTGAGCCGTCAGGCCACCTTCAACGTCGACGGACATCAGGTCACGCTGGAGTTTGCGCCTAACAGCATTCGTAACCCGTTCCAGCTTCCCCGTTTCTCATGCCCATAACCGCAAGGACAGCCGTATGACGAATACCCCTGCGATGAACCGCTACAGCTGGTATGGCAAGTTACCCAGCGCCGGAGATTTTTTGCAGCGTCGCTTTCCTGACACTTTACAGCGCCAGTGGTCACACTGGTTCCAGGTCGGTCTGCTGGCCTGGCAGCAGGAAGAGCAGCGCAGCGGCGAGCGCCAGTTTCATAAAGCGCCAGTCTGGAATTTTGTGGTACCGCCCATGCTGGGCAGCCAGATGATCCAGATGGGCTGCCTGCTGCCGGGCCGCGACAGCGTTGGCCGCCAGTACCCGGTTTGCCTTCAGCTGAGCTTCGCCCCGTCAGAGTGGTCGACCAGCCTGCTCAGCCAGGCCGAAAGCTGGTACCAGCAGATTGGGCGCCTGGGGCTGCACGCGGTGCGCAACAGTTTTTCCGCCTCGCAGCTGGATGAGATGCTGATGACCATCCCGGCGCCGCAGCCCGTCGAGCCGCAAAAGCGTTCCGACATCCTTGATGTGATTGGCTATGACGAGGACGGCCAGAGCACGCTGGGCTGGCCTCAGGCGGCTGAGTGTTTTGATCCGCTGCGCCAGACCAGCTACTGGTGGACCAACCGCTGCGACGGCTACCCGCTGTACACCCACGTGCACAGCGGTAACTTTACCGGGCAGCTTTTCACCCTGCTGTTCGACCCGGCAGGGGGCGCCCGTCCGGGGCGTCACGGTCTTTATCCGCCCATGTTTGAATAAGCAGGGATCTCATGAATATCGAAGAATTTCTCGCGCCAATAAGCCCCGAAAAACCCTGCGGCGAAAACCTGGAGTACGACGCCGACTTCCAGATCATGAATCAGGCCAGTCAGGGCAAAGCGGAACAGCAGTTTGGCGACACCATTATCCCGGCAGAGCCCGCTGACTGGAACACGGTGGAAAAATACGCCACCAGCCTGCTGACCCGCACCAAAGATCTTCGCGTACTGCTGGCGTTAACCCATGCCTGGACGCGCCGCCGCGGGCTTGCGGGCTACGCGGACGGATTATTGCTGGTGCAGGAGGCGATCGCCCGTTACTGGGAGACGCTCTATCCGCTGCTGGAAGAGTATGGCGAAACCGATCCGTTCTATCGCATTAACGCCCTGGCAGGGCTGAGCGATAAATCCGACCTCACCGTCGCCGTGCGGAACGCCTCGCTTCTGCGTTCAAACGGCGATGAAATTTCGCTCCGGGATGCCCAGGCCCTGCTGGACGGCAGCAAGACGGAATGTCCGGACTATCCCGGCGGCCGTCCACGGCTGATTGACGAGCTGGCCCGCGGCGACCAGCCCGGCACCGCCGCGGTTATCGTCATTAACCAACGTCTGCTGGCGATTCGCGAGCTTCTCACCGGGCATCTCGGTGAAAGCGGCGTGCCCGAGATGGAACAGCTGCTGAAAACCGTCGGACTGGTCGCCAGCGCGTGTCAGGTAACCGACATCAGCAAGCTGCTGCCGAACCGCGAGGCGCAGGCAGAACCCCAGGCCGAGCAGCAGTCGGCGGCAATGCAGCCCGTTCAGCCGGTCACCGACTGGCGCAGCGTGCAGATCACCAGCCGCGCCGACGCGCAGCTGATGCTGGAAAAAGCGAAGCAGTATTTTGCGCAGTACGAACCGAGCCACCCCGCACCGCTGATGATTGAACGGGTGCAGCGGCTGTCAGAACTTAACTTTATGGACATTATTCGCGACCTGGCGCCAGACGGCGTTAACCAACTTGAAAACATCTTTGGGCGCCGCGAATAACGCGTCCAGGCATTATGACGACAGGCATGGAGCCTGCCGTTTCACCTTCACCGCGCATCTTTGATGGAGAACATCATGGCAATGAGTAACAGTGGGCAGAAATTCATCGCACGTAACCGTGCCCCCCGCGTGCAGATCGAGTACGACGTAGAGATCTACGGTGCAGAACGTAAGATTCAGCTGCCGTTTGTGATGGGCGTCATGGCCGATCTGGTCGGCAAACCGGTTGAAAATCTGCCGGCCGTCGACGAGCGTAAATTCCTCGAAATCGACATCGACAACTTTGACGAACGCATGAAGGCGCTTAAGCCGCGCGTGGCGTTCCAGGTGGATAACACCCTGACCGGCGAAGGCAAGCTCAACGTGGATCTGACCTTTGACAGCATGGACGACTTCCTGCCGGATGCGGTGGCCCGCAAGGTTGAGCCGCTGAATAAGCTGCTGGAAGCGCGTACCCAGCTCTCCAACCTGCTGACCTATATGGACGGCAAAAACGGTGCGGAAGAGCTGATCGCTAAAATTCTGCAGGATCCGACGCTGCTCAAATCCCTGAGCCAGTTGCCGAAAAATGACGAAAGCGCGAAAGGTAGCGAGGAATAATCGATGAGCAACCAGACTCAACAACACGAGCAGCAGGCGGGTCAGGCGTTCAGCCAGGATGAGTTCAGCGCGCTGCTGAACAAAGAGTTCCGCCCAAAAACCGATCAGGCCCGTTCAGCCGTAGAAAGCGCGGTTAAAACGCTGGCGCAGCAGGCGCTGGAAAACACCGTCACTTTCTCCAACGACACCTACCGCACCATTCAGAACCTGATCGCCGGTATCGACGAGCAGCTGTCGCAGCAGGTAAACCAGATCATTCACCACGAAGAGTTTCAGAAGCTGGAGAGCGCCTGGCGCGGCCTGAGCTACCTGGTGAACAACACTGAAACTGACGAGATGCTGAAGATCCGCTTTATGAGCATCTCCAAGCAGGAGCTGGGCCGCACCCTGAAGCGCTTCAAGGGCGTGGGCTGGGACCAGAGCCCGATCTTCAAGAAAATCTACGAGCAGGAGTACGGTCAGTTCGGCGGCGAGCCGTTTGGCTGCATCGTCGGCGACTACTACTTCGACCACAGCCCGCAGGACGTTGAGCTGCTGGGCGAAATGGCGCGCATCGGCTCTGCGGCGCACTGTCCGTTTATCACCGGTACCGCACCGGGCGTGATGCAGATGGAGTCCTGGCAGGAGCTGGCTAACCCGCGCGACCTGACCAAAATCTTCCAGAACACCGAATACGCCGCCTGGCGTTCGCTGCGTGAATCCGAAGATGCCCGCTATCTGGGCCTGGTGATGCCGCGCTTCCTGTCGCGCCTGCCGTACGGCATTCGCACCAACCCGGTCGACAGCTTTGACTTTGAAGAGCAGACCGACGGCGCGAACCACAACAGCTACTCCTGGGCGAACGCCGCCTATGCGATGGCTGCCAACATCAACCGCTCCTTCAAAGAGTACGGCTGGTGCACCTCGATTCGCGGCGTGGAGTCCGGCGGGGCGGTGGAAAACCTGCCGTGCCACACCTTCCCGAGCGATGACGGCGGCGTGGACATGAAGTGCCCGACCGAGATCGCCATCAGCGATCGTCGTGAAGCCGAGCTGGCGAAAAACGGCTTTATGCCGCTGGTTCACCGCAAAAACTCCGACTTTGCCGCCTTCATCGGCGCGCAGTCGCTGCAGAAGCCGGCCGAGTACCACGACCCGGATGCCACCGCCAACGCGCGTCTGGCCTCTCGTCTGCCGTACCTGTTCGCCTGCTGCCGCTTTGCCCACTACCTGAAGTGCATCGTGCGCGACAAAATCGGCTCCTTCCGCGAGCGCGAAGAGATGGAGCGCTGGCTGAACGACTGGGTCATGAACTACGTCGACGGTGACCCGGCGAACTCCTCTCAGGAGACTAAGTCCCGTAAACCGCTGGCCGCTGCGGAAGTGCAGGTGCAGGAGATTGAAGATAACCCGGGCTACTACGCCGCGAAGTTCTTCCTGCGTCCTCACTACCAGCTGGAAGGTCTGACCGTTTCCCTGCGTCTGGTTTCTAAACTGCCGTCGCTGAAGACGAAAGACGCGTGATGAGTGTAGCCGGCCCATTGGGCCGGCTACTTTTCGGTCAATACGAGATAGCTAATGAATTTGACAGTGAAAGCGTTGATACGAAAATTCATCAGCTATTTAGCCATTTATACGTTGCTAATAATTTCATTCATGCTGTTTGTGACGGTATCCGGCTACTATCTGTTTATCTTTGACTGGTCGGCAGAAGTCCCGCGAATCGCAATGCATGGATTTTTATGCACTGGACTTAATGCATTAGCGATAGGGATATACGTTGTCGCAGAAAAATGGAAAAAGAGAAGTTAGTATTTTACGCGGACTGATGCGCTGTGGGTCCTGTGGCAAAGGATATAAGGTGAAACGTTTCTTTTTTTTCCTCGTGTTTATGACTTTTTATGTGTATTCCGGAAATAACTATCCTGATTTTTATCAGCAGCAAACATACCGGCAGGTTTTAAAAGATTTTGTTCTGGCGCGTTGCCTGGCGCAGGTAGCAGATAAAGGCGGCCAGTTTTCTGCTGATGCTGCCCGCAGTGCGAGTGCATTCATTGAGTGGATTCCTTTTGATGCTGAAAATGGCACTGAGAAAATGGATGCGCTCATTGGAAAATACAAAGATCACATTAACGGCTTTCATGCCGAACGAAAGCCCGATGTAAAAGGCGTTACGTTAAATTGCCTGCGTCTTTATCATAGTGACGAACTTAACAAGCTGGTACCTCAATTAATTATCGGAAATCCAGATCGCACCTGGATTCAGGATAACCCGCAGTAGTAAAGACTTCACATTCTTTCCGTTCATTCAGGGGGAATGTAAGACTGTCAAATGACACGGGTCATTTGATATGAGGCAGAGGTAAAATATGGACGGTTTTATTCAGCCCCATGCTTTCCTGTTTGCCATATAAGTGCTTTTTCGAAAGCAATATTGTTCATCCACGAAGAGTAGATATTATGGCTATTGATATGTTTCTGAAGGTCGAGGGTGTTACGGGCGAATCTAAAGATTCTAACCACACCGGCTGGACTGATATTACCTCCTTCTCCTGGGGCGCTTCCCAGCCAGGTAATATGAGCGTTGGCGGTGGCGGCGGTGCCGGTAAAGTTAACTTTAACGACCTGCACGTTAACGCGCTGATCGACAAATCCACCACCGCTATCCTGAAACACTGCGCCAGCGGTAAACACCTGACCAAAGTTGAGCTGTCCGTCTGTAAAGCCGGCGGCCAGCAGGTGGAATACTCCCGCATCACGCTGGAAGATGTGCTGGTCACCTCTGTTCAGTACACCGGTGCAGACAACGGCGATACCGTTGGTGTGACCTATGCATTCCAGGCTGCGAAAGTGAAACAGCAGTACTGGGAGCAGACCACGTCTGGTGGTAAAGGTGCTGAAAGCAGCGCTGGCTGGAACATCAAAGAAAACAAAGAAGCGTAACTGCGTATGTGACCGGGGAGTTTTCCCCGGTCATTATGATTAATTCATTTGTTCGATATGCGGCTCGCTTTATTCTCAGTGTAAATTCTAGAGGCGAATTATCGCTAGCCAGAATAGAATAGGAGCGTTTTCAAATGTTGATGTTTTTAAGAAAGTGTCAACCTTTGGATACTAATTCAACTCCGTTTTTATTTAAATGTGTATGCTTATTTGTGAGCGTTTTTGTAAAAATCAAAGGGAATGAATATGGCTAGTCAATCATTAGTTAATCCGGGATATTGTATTGTTCAGCAGCCCGGAACCCTGGATTTCCAGGCAAGGCTTTTATTCAACGATCCAAATAGTGATGCTGCACGTTATTTCATGCAGGTTAATAGTGATGCGCAGTGGTCAAAACCTGGGCAGATGTTGATTCTTGATCCGCCGGGAAGTAATAATTCTGTGCAGCTTATGCAATTACAGCTCGCTAAAAAGAAAGTCAACGGTGCTCTGGCCGATCTTAACTCTGGTGAAGCGAATTTCTTTAATCAACATTTTAGTACCATAGCTGCAGTCACTAATTTTATGGATAAGTCCCTTGGTGTCGTTGCTGATGCAGGTGAAAAATATTTTAGTGAAATAGAAAAAAACTTAAATCCATTGAATTGGCTTACCAGAATCAGTACAGAGCACAAGGGACATTGATAAGCCAACAGTTTTTTGTTGAGCGTCAGCGCCTCTTTTCTGAGTTGGATGGTTTATTAAACAAATTGTCCCGACTGACCTTAAAGATGAAACCCTATAACGAATTGAAGCATGCATTAGGCTTGTCAAGCAGATCCATTGTACATGTATGGAGTACAGCCGGGGTCGCCTCTATTCGTGGTTATTCAACTTATATCGATAATGCCTCTAAGGCCGCTCGTTTTCTTAAAGCGGGAGGGTGGCTTGCAATAGGTTTTGCAGGTGCAAATACCACTAATGAAGTTTACAATGCCTGCACCGTAGGACGAGAGCAGAGTTGCTCTAAAGTCGCTGTGAAAAAATACAGCAGCTTTGGTGCAAGCCTGGCAGGGGGTATTTACGGTGGTAAATACGGAGCAATGGCAGGTGCTTGTGTCTGCGTTGCGCTTGGTGTTGCGACGGGGGGCGTAGGACTGCTCGCCTGCTCCATTGTTGGGGCTGCTGCAGGTGGATACGTTGGTGGCGAGATAGCGGGCGGAGCGACTGAGTATATGATGGGGCTTTGTTGAATAAATCGAACTTTTGCTGAGTTGAAGGATCAGATCAC
>NZ_JUMS01000078.1:0-134151 GCF_001059415.1 Enterobacter sp. 940_PEND | reverse complement strand
GGGCATTATCTGAACATAAAACACTATCAGTAAGTTGGAGTCATTACCCATTTTCGAGTGCATTTACCAGCACCTTAGTATCAGTAAAGCCGCCGAGACGCTTTATATCACACCCTCTGCCGTGAGCCAGTCACTGCAGCGTCTGAGAGGGCAACTCAACGATCCTCTGTTTATCCGTTCCGGTAAAGGGATCACGCCCACGACCGTCGGCGTCAATCTGCATCATCATCTGGAACAGAACCTGAACCAGCTGGAGCAGACTATCAATATCATGCACAGCAGCGGGTTGAAGAAGAACTTTGTCATTTATTGCCCGCATTTTATGAGTATGAAAGCAACGCTTGACCCTATAAAATTGCTGATGGAAAACCATAACTATTCAATTGAATTACATGATGTTTTTCTTTCGTCTGATTCAGCAGAAGATCTCTTAGCCTACAGAAGAGCCGACCTGATATTTTCATTTTCTTCTTCTAACAATCATTCTGTCGCCTGTAGCCTCTACCATAAACTTCCTTTCGTCCTCGTTTGTCGTGAGGGCCATCCCCGTCTCAGTGAAAATCCCACGCGTGAAGAGATCCTGAATGAAAACTTCACCGCCTACCTGAACGATGAGAACAGCTTCAAAGACTATCAGGAAAAGGCCGAAAGCCTGTTAACCAAAAGAAATATCGTCTATCGTAGCGACTCTTTTATATCCCTTCTGTCGGTGATCGGTTCGTCCGATCTCATAGGATTAGTACCTGCGCCGGCCTTCGAACAATATGGCCCAGCCCTCAACCTGCGAAAAGTGGAAACTGACATTCAATTCCCAAGCATTGATATTTACATGATGTACAACCGTTCCGCGCTCAATAGCTCGGCATTCGCGAGTTTTATTGAAGAGATATCATTACCGTAGCATATCTAATTAAAACTGACTGATATAATCCTCTCATTAGCATTGACGCTACAGTCAGGTATTTATCCCTCAGGATGAGAATAAGCATGTCACTTTATAAATACTCTTTAAATCAGGATGTTCTTACCGCTGCTCGGGAGCGAATAAAATGGACGCTCGAAAACTTTCCCAAAACCTGTGTTTCTTTTTCAGGAGGTAAAGACTCCACCATTATGCTGCATCTGGTTGCCCAACAGGCACGACTGATGAAAATCAAAATAGATGTGCTCTTTATCGACTGGGAAGCGCAGTTTTCCCATACCATTACCCATGTGGAACATATGCGCGAGTTGTACAGCGATGTCATCGACCATTTCTGGTGGGTCGCGCTTCCCCTGACAACGCAAAATTCACTGTCACAATTCCAGCCGAAATGGCAATGCTGGGAACCCGGCACCCGATGGGTCCGCCAGCCTCCTGACGATGCGATTACCGATCCCGCTTTTTTTTCCTTCTACCAGCCAGGCATGACGTTTGAAACCTTTGTCCGCAGTTTCTCCGACTGGTTCTCCTGCAATCGCCCGGCGGCGATACTGATTGGCATCCGCGCCGATGAGTCTTACAACCGTTTTCTGGCTATCGCGTCGGCGCGTAAACAGCGGTTTGCCGACGATAAACCCTGGACAACCGTCGCACCGGGAGGACATGCCTGGTATATCTACCCTCTCTACGACTGGAAAACCGCCGATATATGGACCTGGTTCGCCAAATCAGGGTGTTGCTATAACCCACTCTATGACCTGATGTTTCAGGCTGGCGTGCCGCTACGCTACATGCGGATTTGTGAACCCTTTGGTCCTGAACAGCGTCAGGGATTATGGCTCTACCACGTTGTTGAGCCCGATCGCTGGGCGGCCATGTGTGAGCGCGTGAGCGGTGCGCGCAGCGGGGGGATGTACGCCGGACACGATAACCATTTTTATGGTCACCGAAAAATTCTGAAACCCGAACACCTGTGCTGGCGCGAATATGCCATGTTGCTCCTCGACAGCATGCCGCAACATACGGCTGAGCATTACCGCAATAAAATCGCCATTTATCTGCACTGGTATCAGAAGAGAGGCATAAAGGATATTCCCGATACGCAGGACGGTGATATCGGAGCCAAAGACATTCCCTCATGGCGCCGTATTTGCAAGGTTCTCCTGAATAACGACTACTGGTGCAGGGCGCTATCGTTCAGCCCAAACAAACCCAAACATTATCAGCGCTACAGCGAAAGAGTGAAGGCGAAACGCAAGGAGTGGGGCATATTATGCAACAAAGACTAATCACCGAGATGGAAACGTACCTTCAGTCACTTTCCGAAGAGGAGCGCATTAACGCCATAAATGCCTTTCGTGAAGCGATCCATAAACACAGTCCATTTCGTGAGCAACCTATAGACTGCGTCCTCTGGATAAGACAGGACGCTATTACCGCTAACGACTACAACCCCAATAACGTTGCGCCACCAGAAAAACGGCTGCTCAGTCAGTCACTGGAGCTCGATGGATTCACCCAACCTATCGTTGTGACAGAAAGCGAACCGCACCACTACGAAATTGTGGATGGTTTTCATCGCCATGAAATTGGTAAAAATCGGGCGGCGCTGAAGCGTCAGCTCAAGGGCTATCTCCCCATCACCTGCCTGCGTCGGAATCGGCAGGATAAACATGACCGTATGGCCGCCACGATTCGTCACAACCGGGCGCGGGGTCGACACCAGATTAACGCCATGTCGGAGATCGTTCGCGAGCTGGTGCAGCTTGGCTGGAATGACGAGAGAATAAGCAGGGAACTGGGTATGGACGGCGATGAAGTCTTGCGCCTCAAGCAAATCAACGGTCTGCTGGAGCTGTTTGCAGACCGTCGTTACTCAGAAGCCTGGACGGTGAAATAATCAGAGCGTGTTCAGACGCTCTGCCGCCGCCAGCAGCGTCGATTCCTGCTTCGCAAAGCAAAGACGGATCAGCTTATGCGGGAAGGGATCGGCGCAAAATACCGACAGCGGAATAGCGGCCACGCCCACCTCTTTCGTCAGCCACTGGCAGAAGCTCACGTCGTCCAGATCCGATATCGCGCTGTAGTCGGCGAGCAGAAAATAGGTCCCTTCTGAGGGCAAAATCTCCAGCCGGCTTTTACTTAGCGCCGCCACAAACAGATCCCGACGTTCACGATAGAAGTGCGGCAGCTCGCGATAATGCCCGGGTTCAGCGCGCAGCATATCCGCCAGCGCCAGCTGAGCCGGCGTGTTCACGGCAAAGGTCAGGTACTGGTGCACCTTGCGCAGCTCGGCGCTAATGGCGGGCGGTGCGACGCAGTAGCCCACTTTCCAGCCGGTCATATGGTAGGTCTTACCGAACGATGAGACGGCGATAGCGCGCTCGCGAAGCTGCGGATGGGCCAGCACGCTGGCGTGTCCTTCTTCTGCAAAGCAGATGTGCTCGTAGACTTCATCGCTGAGCACGTAAATTTCACGTTCTGCAATCGCCTGCCACAGCGCGGCGAAATCGGCTTTCTGCCACACCGTTGCCGACGGGTTGTGCGGGGTATTCAGGATCACCAGGCGGGTTTTGTCGCTCAGCAGCGCGGCAAACGCCTGCCAGTCAGGGCGAAAGTGCGGCGGCTGAAGCGCCACGCGTTTCACTACGCCGCCGGAGAGTTCAACCGCAGGCGCATAGCTGTCGTAGCTCGGGTCAAAGCAGATAACTTCATCGCCCGCACGCACCAGCGCGGTGATGGCCGCATACAGCGCTTCGGTCGCCCCTGCCGTCACCGTAATGTCGGTGTTCGCATCGGGCTTATGGCCGTACAGCTCCGCCGTTTTATCCGCAATGGCTTCCCGCAGCGCCTGCACGCCCGTCATCGGCGCATACTGATTCGCCCCCTGCGCCACGTGGTACGCCAGACGCTCCTGCAAATAGGTAGGACCATCGAAATCCGGGAAGCCCTGAGAAAGGTTAATGGCGTTGTGCTGCTGCGCCAGAGCGCTCATCTGCGTAAAGATGGTAGTACCGAGATTGGGAAGTTTACTCTGCGGAATCAATGCGTTATTGCTCATTGTGTCGTGCCTGCTTGTAATACTTATGTTGCTGCCACTATAACACGATGTTAGTCTTTGGCAATCAAGACGCTTAGACGTCTAAACCATATAAATATTCCTGACCGCGAGGGTAAAAGGAAATGACAGACAACCTGCAACTCACACATCTTGTCGACGCCTGCCGCTGGATTGGCGCTAAAGGCTGGGCACCCGCTACCGGCGGCAACATGTCGGTGCGTCAGGACGAGCGCCTCTGCTGGCTCAGCGAATCCGGCAAAGACAAAGGCAGCCTGACGACGGCGGATTTTCTGCAGGTTGAAATCGCCACCAACCGCGCGCCCTCTGGCCGCAAACCGTCGGCAGAAACCGGTCTGCACACGCTGATTTATCGCCTGTTCCCGGAAGCCAACGCCGTCCTGCACGTTCATACCGTCAACGCCACGGTGCTGTCGCGTCTGGTTAAAGAAGCCGAGCTCAACATCAGCGGCTTTGAGATGCAAAAATCCCTCACCGGCCAGACCACGCATCTGGATACGGTGGCTATCCCGGTCTTTGATAACGACCAGGATATTGACGCCCTTGCCTCCCGAATCGCCCGTTACGCTGAGGAACGCCCGCTTAATTATGGTTTTCTTCTTCGCGGTCATGGCTTAACCTGCTGGGGACGCGATGTGGCCGAGGCCCGCCGTCATCTGGAAGGACTAGAATTCCTATTTGAATGCGAAATGCGTTTACGACAACTGGAGAGAGTATGATTCGCGCGATTGTGACGGATATTGAAGGGACCACCAGCGATATTCGTTTTGTCCATGACGTTTTGTTCCCCTACGCGCGTGAGCGGCTGGCGGCGTTCGTGACCGCCCAGCAGTACGCCGAGCCGGTCAAATCCATTCTGGACAACCTGCGTGATGAAATCGGTAATCCACACGCCAGCGTCGGCGAACTCATCGACGCGCTGTTTGCCTTTATGGATGAAGACCGCAAATCCACGGCGCTAAAAGCCCTGCAGGGGATCATCTGGCATGACGGCTACGTGAACGGCGACTTCACGGGCCACCTCTACCCGGACGTACTGCCTGCGCTAGAAAAGTGGAAAGCGCAAGGGATTGATCTCTATGTTTATTCCTCTGGCTCCGTCGCCGCGCAGAAACTGTTATTTGGCTACAGCGACGAAGGTGATATTACTCATCTGTTCAGCGGCTATTTTGATACCCACATCGGCGCCAAGCGCGAGGTGCAGTCTTATCAGAACATTGCGGCGCAAACGGGCATCGCCCCGTCGCAGATCCTGTTCCTGTCCGATATTCATCAGGAGCTGGACGCGGCTGAACAGGCAGGTTTTCGCACCCTGCAGCTGATTCGCGGTGATGATGACGGCGCAAGCCATCACCATCAGGTCCACCAGTTTGACGAGATTAATCCGGAGCAGATCCCTTCATGAGCGCATTGACCATTTATTCCGATAAAGACGCCAGTCAACACCAGTGGCACAGCACCGACGCCGCCGAGATCGCCCAGCAGCTCAACGCCAAAGGCGTGCGGTTTGAACGCTGGGCTGCAGATCGCGATTTAGGACACGATCCCGCGCCCGAAGCCGTGATCGCGGCGTATCAGCATGCGATCGACAAGCTGGTGGCGGAAAAAGGCTATCAGAGCTGGGACGTGATCAGCCTGCGCGCCGACAACCCGCAGAAAGAGGCGCTGCGCGCGAAGTTCCTGAACGAACATACCCACGGCGAAGACGAAGTGCGCTTTTTCGTGGAAGGCGCGGGGCTGTTCTGCCTGCACATTGATGATGAGGTGTATCAGGTGCTGTGCGAGAAAAACGACCTGATTTCCGTTCCCGCCGGCACGCCGCACTGGTTTGATATGGGCTCAGAGCCGAACTTTACGGCGATTCGTATTTTCGACAATCCGGAAGGCTGGGTGGCGCAGTTTACGGGCGATGCGATCGCGGATGCGTATCCACGCCTCGCATAGGTAAAAGCAAAACGGCAGCTATAGCTGCCGTTTTTAGCGTTTGCTCCCTCTCCCTGTGGGAGAGGGTCGGGGTGAGGGCATCAGGCCGCTCGGGCTTCAACGCTCCAGTCCTTTCACATACCCCACCAGCTGATCCAGCACAATCCCCCACCCTTCGTGGAAGCCCATCTGTTCATGCTGTTCGCGGATTTCTTTCGTCGGATGACGCGCAATCGCCGTGTAGCGGGTCTTGCCCTCGCCCACATCCTCCAGCAGCAGGATCGCCGTCATAAACGGCTTCCCGGCCGGTTTCCAGCCTTCGGTATAGCCGTCGGTAAAGACCAGCTTTTGACCGGGATCGATTTCCAGAAAGACGCCCCGGTTATCCATCCGCTGACCGTCCACCTCAAACACGGTGTTGAACCGCCCGCCCACGCGGAGATCGAGATCGCATTCGGTCACCTTATGGGGAGCAGGAATGAAGAAGTTTTTGATGTGTTCCGGCGTGGTCCAGCACAGCCACAGCAGGTCGCGCGGTGCATCCACCACGCGCTCCAGTTTTAAGTCAGTTTCAGGATCGAGCGTCACGATATTGTCCTCTTAAGGGAACCCCTTAAAGGATAGCCGGACTCAGGCGAATTTCCCGTTTGCCACCGCTTCCGGCGTGACCACGCCCGTATCCAGCACCCAGCCGCTGATCAGCGAGGCAGGGGTCACGTCAAACGCCGGGTTGTAAACCTGCGCGTTTTCCGGTGCCCACTGCACCGCGCCAAAGCTTCCGGCGACGCCCGTCACCTCGCTGGCGGCGCGCTGCTCAATCGGGATCGCGTCCCCGTTCGGGCAGTCCGGATCCAGGGTCGTTTGCGGCGCGGCCACGTAGAACGGAATGCCGTGGAATTTCGCCAGCACCGCCAGAGAATAGGTGCCGATCTTGTTCGCCACGTCGCCGTTGGCGGCAATACGATCTGCACCCACCCACACGGCGTCCACTTCCCCTTTTGCCATCAGGCTGGCGGCCATGGAATCGGTAATCAGCTGATACGGCACGCCCAGCTCGCCCAACTCCCACGCGGTCAGTCTGCCGCCCTGCAGCAGCGGACGGGTTTCATCCACCCAGACGCTGCTGACGTTACCCTCCTGATGCGCACGGGCAATCACGCCCAATGCGGTGCCAACGCCCGCCGTTGCCAGCCCGCCGGTGTTGCAGTGGGTCAGCAGACGGCTGCCGGGCTTCACCAGCGCGCTGCCGGCTTTGGCAATCGCGTCGCAAAGCCGTTTGTCTTCATCAATCAGGTGCAGCGCTTCGGCCACCAGCGCCGGAACATACTCTTCCTGCCACAGCGCAATCTTCATGCGGTCGAGATTGTTCATCAGGTTCACCGCCGTCGGGCGGGAGGCGCGCAGGGTTTCCAGCGTCGCCGCCAGCTCGTCGCGGCTTTTGCCGTTTTCCGCCAGCAGCGCCAGCAGCAGGCTTGCAGAGAGACCAATCAGCGGCGCGCCGCGCACGCGCAGGGCGTGGATATGCCCGACCAGCGCCTCGACCGTCGAGGCATCCAGCCAGCGTTTCTCCTGCGGCAGCGCCTGCTGGTCGAGAATAAAGAGCTGATTATTCATCACCCGCAGGCTGGTCGTCTGTAATGTCTGCATGTCGTTAATTCCCTGTTGCGTTGTTGTAGCACATTGTGTCAGGATGAAATCCAGATGTATAGACGTCTACATGTCTTAATTTGCAAAACTCGTGAGGAGCTGGCTATGTCGCAATACCGTACCTTTACCGCTCATGACGCCGTGGAGTATGCCAGGCAGTTTGGCGGACTTGACGATCCTTCATCGCTGGTAGAGGCGCAGGAGGTAGGCGACGGCAACCTCAATCTGGTCTTTAAAATTTTCGACAGCGCGGGCGTGAGCCGCATCGTCGTTAAGCAGGCGCTGCCTTACGTGCGCTGCGTCGGGGAGTCCTGGCCGCTGACGCTGGACCGCGCCCGTCTGGAGGCGCAAACGCTGGTCGCGCACTATCAGCACAGCCCGCAGCACACGGTGAAAATCCACCACTTTGACCCGGACCTGGCGGTGATGGTGATGGAAGATCTCTCCAGCCATCGCATCTGGCGCGGCGAGCTGATCAACAACATCTACTACCCGCAGGCGGCGCAGCAGCTGGGCGAATACCTCGCGCACGCGCTGTTCCACACCAGCGATTTCTACCTGCACCCGCACGAGAAGAAAGCGCAGGTGGCGAAATTCATCAACCCGGAGATGTGCGAGATCACCGAAGATCTGTTCTTCAACGATCCGTACCAGATCCACGAGCGCAACAGCTATCCGGCCGAGCTGGAAAATGACGTCGCGGCCCTGCGCGACGACGCTCAGCTTAAAATTGCCGTGGCCTCCCTGAAGCATCGCTTCTTCTCGCACGCCGAAGCGCTCCTGCACGGCGATATTCACAGCGGCTCGATTTTTGTGGCCGACGGCAGCCTGAAGGCCATCGACGCCGAGTTCGGCTACTTTGGCCCGATTGGCTTTGACGTCGGCACCGCCATCGGCAACCTGCTGCTGAACTTCTGCGGGCTGCCGGGGCATCTGGGCATTCGCGATGCCGCCGCCGCGCGCGAGCAGCGCCTGACCGATATTCAGGAGCTGTGGAACACCTTCGCGGAACGCTTCCAGGCGCTGGCAAACGAGAAAACGCGCGACGCCGCGCTCGGCGCACCGGGCTATGCCTCCGCGTTCCTGAAAAAGGTCTGGCATGACGCCATCGGCTTCTGCGGCACCGAACTCATTCGCCGCAGCGTCGGGCTTTCCCACGTGGCGGATATCGACACCATCCAGGACGAGGCGATGCGCCACGAGTGCCTGCGCCACGCGATAACGCTCGGTAAAGCGCTGATTGTCATTGCCGACCGCATCGATAGCGCGGAAGATCTGGTGGCACGAGTGCGGCAGTACAGCTGAGTGCCGGCTTTGTGCCCGGTGGCGCTGCGCTTACCGGGCCTACGATTCTGATTTTCTCCCTCTCCCTGTGGGAGAGGGTCGGGGTGAGGGCATCAAACCGCACTCATCCCAGATACTCAATCACCGACAGTCCGCCGTTATAATCCGTGCTGTAAATAATCCCCTGCGCATCCACAAACACGTCGCACGACTGGATTACCTGCGGGCGATTCGGCCGCGTGTCCATCATTCTCTCCGGCGCGGCGGGCACCAGCACCCCCGTTTCCACCGGTCGATACGGATTGGAAATGTCATAAGCCCGCACGCCCGCGTTCTGCCAGGTGGCAAAAATCAGCGTCGAGCTGACAAAGCTCCCCGGCCGGTTCTCGTGCAGGTTGTGCGGGCCGAAATGCGCCCCTTTCGCCACATAGTCGGTTTCATCCGGCTGCGGGAAGGTCGAGATGCTCACCGGGTTCGACGGCTCGCGGATATCAAACAGCCAGATCAGCTTTTCGCCGTCCTCCTGGTTATCCAGCACCGCTTCGTCCAGCACCACCAGCAAATCGCGGTCCGGCAGCGGCAGCGCGGTGTGCGTTCCGCCGCCAAACGGCGGGCTCCAGTTGCGGTGGCTAATCAGCTTCGGCCGGGTGCGGTCCTTCACGTCCAGCAGCGTCAGGCCGCCGTCGCGCCAGCTGCCGTAGGCGGTATCGCCCGCGATAATTGCGTGGTGCAGCGCGTAGCGTTTCCCTTCCGGCCAGTTCGGCTTCTCCCCTTCCGCCTGGTTCATCCCCGGCAGCCACCAGCGCCCCGCCACTTCAGGCTTGCGCGGGTCCGCCAGGTCGATGGTCAGAAAGATGTAGTCGGTAAAGCCGTCAATGAGTGCTGAAACGTAGGCCCAGCGTCCGCCGACGTACCAGATGCGGTGAATGCCGATGCCGCTCAGCGACAGAAAGCCGATTTCGCGCGGCCTGTCGGGCGTGGAGATATCAAATACGCGCAGCCCGGCGCTCCAGCCTTTGTCCTGCACGTCGCTGACGGTCTCCCCTACCTGGCGGGTGTAGTAGACCTTCTCATCGGCAAAAAGATCCCGCGCGTTGATGACCAGCAGGAGATCGTCATGCGCCTGCAGGTGCACGTTCCAGGTGCCGGGCGGCGCGGGCACGTAGCCCGCCGCTTTCGGGTTCTTCGGGTCGCGCACGTCGACAATCGAAAAGCCCTGCGACACCATATGGCCGATATAGGCGAAACCGCGATGCACCATCAGCTGTACGCCGTCCGGACGACCGCCCTGATCGCTATGGCCAATCAGCCGCATATTGCGGCTGTATTCGGGTGGGGGTAGTTGAGACACCTTGAACTCCTTTCGCCCGTTGGCGCTACGCTTACCGGGCCTACGGGTACTGTTGGTTTTCCCCCTCTCCCTGCGGGAGAGGGCCGGGGTGAGGGCATCAGGCCGCACCTGACGCCACCCGGCCTGGTTTTATTTATTCTTCGCTTCCAGCGTCGCAAACCATGGCGCGATAAAATCTTCCGTCTGGCCCCAGCCCGGAATGATTTTCCCCAGAGACGCCACGTTTACCGGGCCCGGCTGGGCGGTCAGCAGCGCCTGAGGAATGGCCGCCGCTTTGAAATCGTAGGTCGCAGGCGTGGCTTCCCCGGCAATCTTGTTCGCCACCAGACGCACGTTAGTCGCGCCAATCAGCTTCGGATCCACCGCCACGCTCACCTTCCACGCGCTGCCCGGCTCGCGCATCAGCTGCAGATCCTGGTTGGAGATGTCGATGCTGTAGAGCTTGATTTCGGTGCGGCCGTTCTCTTTCAGCGCCTTATACGCGCCCTGGCTGAAGGCGTCCCACGTGCCCCAGATGGCGTCGATTTTGCCTTTCGGATATTTCGCGAGGATCGCACCCACCTTGTTGGCGGTATCGCCCTGCACGTCAGAGGAGACCGCGCCAATAGACTCCAGCTCTTTGATGTCCGGATACTGCTTTTGCAGCTCTTTATAGGCCGCCTGACGACGCTCCATCGGCGGGAAGCCCGCCACCCAAAGCTTGACGATATTGGCCTTGCCGTTGAAATCTTTCGCCAGCTGGCCGAAGGAGAGGTTCGTCAGGGAGGCATCGTCCTGCTGGGTGACGGTTACGCCCGGGATCTCGCCGTTAACCGCCGTATCAAAGACTGAAACTTTGATCCCGGCATCCACCGCTTTCTTCACCAGCGCGGTGGAGTACGGATCGCGCCCCTGAGAGAGAATAATCCCGTCATATTTCTGGCTGATGGCCTGGTTCACGAAGTCCTGGAATTTGGCGTCGTCCCCGTTGCTTAAAAAGGTGCTGACCTTAAAGCCGAGCTTTTTCCCTTCCTGAATTGCCCCGGCAATAAACTGCGTGGTGTTGTCGTCTGAGCCGAGGTTACGGATCACCGCGATGCGGATCGGGCCGTCATGGTTCGCAATGGCAGCCGGAAGCGGCGCGGGCGTAGCCGCGAAGCCTGGCAGAGCAGTGAGCAACCCAAGTGCCACCAAAGAGAGTGCAATCTTTTTCATTTTTTATCCCGTTGTGTTGTCAGCGTTTTTGTATGTAGGTAATCGCCAGCGCTACCGCGAGCACCAGCCCTTTTATAATGTCCATGGCGTAGTACGGCACGGATAGCATCACCAGCCCGTTCGACAGCACGCCGAGAATGACCGCTCCGACCAGGGTTCCCAGCGCGTTCGGCTTGCCGGAGCCTGCCAGGGAGAAGCCAATCCACGCCGCCGCCACCGCATCCATCAGGTATCCGCCGCCCGCATTCACCTGCGACGAACCGATGCGCGAAGCCAGCAAAATCCCGCCCAGGCCCGCCAGCAGCGAGGCAATCACGTAGGCCGCCACCTTGTAGCGCGTGGTACGAATGCCGGAGAGACGCGCGGCTTCGGGGTTGCCGCCGATGGCGTACATCCGGCGCCCGTGAGTGGTCAACGAGAGGCCCAGCTGCGCCAGCACGGTCACCACCAGCATGACGATCACGATGGTCGGCACCTGCCCCAGCAGGCTGAACGCCACCGGAATAGTGCCTTCCGCCATGTCGCCGCTCGGCAGCACCATGTTCTCGGTAATCGACCCGCCGTAGCTGTAGGTCATCGCCACGCCCTGAATGACGAACAGGCTGGCAAGCGTCGCGAGCATGTCAGGAATACGCAGGATGACGATCAGGAAGGCGTTAAACAGCCCCACCAGCGTGCAGAGCGCGAGGGTGATCAGAATCGACTCGGTGGTACCCAAGCCGTGCCAGACGAAAAGTGAAACCACCAGCGCGTTCGCCAGCGAGGCGGTGGATCCGACGGAGAGATCGAACCCGCCGATGGTCAACGAGATCGACACGCCAATGGCAATCACCGTCACGATGGCAATCGAGCGCAGAATGTTGATGATGTTGTTCGGATCGAGGAAGCTGTCCGACGCCAGGCCAAAGACGGCCACCAGCGCGACGACGGTCAACAGCATGCCCCACCTGTAGAGAAAATCGAAAATCTGCTGGCGGCCAGACGCCGCCGCGTTCACTGAAAGGGCCTTGCTCACGACGCCGTTCCTCCGGTTGAATAATAAAGTAGTGTCTCTTCACGGGCCTCGGCCCCGGCGATTTCCGCCACGATGCGCCCGTCCCACAGGACGCAGATGCGGTCGCACAGCCCGACCAGTTCGGCAAATTCGCCCGAGGCGTAAATTACCCCTTTGCCCTCGCGCGCCAGGCCGTCAATCAGCTGGAACAGATCGGTTTTGGCCTTCACGTCCACGCCTTTGGTCGGCTCGTCGAAGATCAGCACGCTGGCGTCATTGCGCAGCCATTTACCAATGGCAACCTTCTGCTGGTTGCCGCCGGAGAGACGGCGCAGCACCTGCCCCGGCCCACGCGCGCGCACGCCGACGCGGGCTATCACCTCTTCCGCCCAGCGCCACGCCTGACGATGGCCAAACAGGCTCCAGCGCGAGAAGCTGTTATCCGCCGTTACCGCCAGGTTCATGCTCACCGGCTCGTCGATAAAAATGCCCTCTTTGCGCCGCTCCTCCGGCACCAGCGCCAGACCGCGCAGCACGGAGTCGGCCGGGTCGCACGGCTGCCAGGATTGATGATTCAGCTCACCGCGCGCCACGCGGCTTTTGGTGGCGCCAAACAGCGCCTTGCAGAGTTCGGTTTTCCCCGCGCCCGCCAGCCCGGCAATCCCGAGGATTTCGCCTTTGCGCAGGTGCAGGGAGATATCTTTCAGCAGCGCGTCGTCATGCAGACCTTCCACCCGCAGCAGCGTCTCTTCGCCGTGCGGCGGCCTCGCGGGCGGATAGATATCGCTCAGCACGTGGCCGAGCATCTTCTCGACGATCGCTTCGCCGCTAAGATCGGCCATCGGGCCGGACTCGATCAGCTTGCCGTCGCGCAACACCGTCAGGGTGTCGCAGATGGCCTTCAGCTCGTGAATGCGGTGAGAGATAAACACCACGCCGATGCCCTGCTGCTTTAAGCGTCTCACCACCCCAAACAGGCGCTCGCTCTCATGCGCGTCCAGCGGCGCGGTGGGCTCATCAAGAATCAAAAAACGGCAGTGGTGGGACAGCGCCCGCGCCAGCAAAATCTGCTGCTTTTCGGCCAGCGAACAGCCGTCGATGGAACGGCGAACGTCCAGCGTCACGTCGAGCTGCGCCAGCGCCTGTCTCGCCTGCTGGCGGATCGCGCGCCAGCTGAAGCGATGCCCCGGCTGCGCCAGCTGGTCGAGCATGATGTTTTCGGCAATACTTAACCCCGGGATCAGCGCCACGTCCACCTCCTGCTGCACGAGATGGATCCCCAGCCGTTTGGCGTCAAGCGGTTCGCGGATGCTCACCGGCTGGTTGTTGATGCTGATCTCGCCCTCATAGTGGTCGTGCGTGCCGCACAGCACCGCCATCAGCGTCGATTTCCCCGCGCCGTTGGCGCCGGTCAGGGCGTGTACGGATCCGCCGGTTAAGGTAAAGTCCACGCGCGACAGCGCCTGAAAGCCGGAAAAGGCCAGGCTAATACCGCGCATCTCAAGGCGACTGGAAACCATCCGCGTAAATCCTTCATTACTCTTCTGATTTATCGAATTTTTCACAGCTCCGGTTGACTGACAACGACGGAAAAGGCATAAGTTAAAGCGAAATATTATTAGCCATCCGGATGTCCAGACATAACATCGGGTTAGCGCTTCCGCAAAAAGGACACCATCATGAGCAACACCGATATCCGCGTCGTGCCTGGCCCGGCGAACTACTTCTCTCATCCCGGAAGCCTTGCGCGGCTGGATAACTTCTTTACCCCGGAACAGCTTTCCCGCGCGGTGTGGATTTACGGCGAGCGCGCTATCGAAGGCGCGCGCCCTTTCCTGCCCGAGAGCTTTAACGCGCCGGGAGCGAAACGCCTGCTGTTTAAAGGCCACTGCAGCGAGCGCGACGTCACCCATCTGGTGAATGAATCCGGCAGCGACGCCAGCGTGGTGATTGGCGTCGGCGGCGGCGCGGTGATGGATACCGTCAAGGCCGTGGCGCGCCGCTTAGGGGTGCCGTTCGTGGGCATCCCCACCATTGCCGCCACCTGCGCGGCGTGGACCCCGCTCTCCGTCTGGTACAACGATGCCGGTCAGGCGCTGCATTTTGAGATCTTCGACGACGCCAACTTCCTGGTGCTGGTGGAGCCGCAGATCGTCCTTAACGCCCCGGCGGAGTATCTGCTGGCGGGCATCGGCGATACGCTGGCGAAGTGGTACGAAGCGGTGGTATTGGCACCTGAGCCGGAGAACCTGCCGCTGACCGTGCGGCTGGGCATCAACGGCGCGCTGGCGATCCGCGACGTGCTGCTGACGCGCAGCGAAGAGGCGCTGGCCGACCAGCAGCGCGGCGAACAGACGCAGGCGTTTCGGGACGTGGTCGATGCAATCGTCGCCGGCGGCGGAATGGTTGGCGGCCTGGGCGAGCGCTACACTCGCGTGGCGGCGGCGCATGCGGTACACAACGGCTTAACCGTGCTGCCGCAGACGGAAAAATACCTGCACGGCACCAAGGTAGCCTACGGGATTCTGGTGCAGAGCGCCCTGCTCGGCCAGGACGACGTGCTGGCGCAGCTGGTCGCGGCGTACCAGCGTTTTAACCTGCCGACCACGCTGCGCGAGCTGGACGTCGACATCAATAACCGCGACGAGCTGGATCGGGTCATCGCCCACACCCTGCGCCCGGTGGAGTCGATTCACTATTTACCTGTTACGTTAACGCCTGACGTTCTGCGCGCCGCGTTTGAGAAAGTGGAATCCTTCAGCCGTTAATCGCCCCGACAGGCTATACCTAATGATGATTCTTACCACTCTCGTAACGAGGTCATCATGCAGATCGATTTAACAGGTAAAAAGGCGCTGGTTACCGGTGCCAGCCGCGGGCTGGGTCGTGCGATTGCCCTGTCGCTGGCGCGCGCCGGTGCGGATGTGATTATTACGTATGAAAAATCTGCCGATAAAGCCCAGGCGGTCGCCGATGAGATTAAGGCGCTGGGGCGCCACAGCGAAGCCGTGCAGGCCGACAGCGCCAGCGCGCAGGCGATTCAGGATGCCGTCACCCATGCGGCGCGTTCTCTTGGCGGGCTGGACATTCTGGTCAACAACGCCGGGATCGCGCGCGGCGGCCCGCTGGAGTCCATGACGCTGGCGGACATTGACGCCCTTATCAACGTCAATATTCGCGGCGTGGTGATCACCATTCAGGAAGCGCTGGTGCACATGTCCGACGGCGGGCGCATTATCAACATCGGAAGCTGTCTGGCAAACCGCGTGGCGCAGCCGGGCATTGCCGTTTACTCGATGACCAAATCGGCGCTGAATTCCCTCACCCGCGGGCTGGCTCGTGATTTAGGGCCGCGCGGCATTACCGTTAACCTGGTGCACCCCGGCCCCACCAACAGCGATATGAACCCGGAAGACGGGGAACAGGCTGACTCTCAGCGTCAGCTTATTGCTTTGGGTCATTACGGTCAGCCGGAAGACGTCGCGGCGGCGGTCACGTTTCTTGCCAGCCCGGCGGCCGGGCAGATCTCCGGTACCGGCCTGGACGTGGACGGCGGTTTGAACGCCTGATCGCAATCTCCCTGCAAGCCTCTGTCGCCCGGCAGAGGCGTTTCCGAGCGCCCTCGACGGTTCGCGTTTTGCCGCTTTCTCCGGTTATTTCACCGCTCTACAGTATCCCATTAGAAATTCGGAATTTATCTAATAGCCTTATTATTTCCTTATATTTTGTGTGGGCGTACAGTGGAGGTACGGATGAAGATTGTCTGGTCAAATGGTGCAAAAAAGGCATTTTCCAGAATTGACGAGCGATATCAGCGTCGAATTGAGGTAAAGCTCTCCGAGCTGGATGACAGCTCGGCTCCCCGGCCCGATATCAAAAAAATATCGACGACAGAAAATCATTTCCGGCTTCGCGTAGGCGATTACCGCATCGTCTATACGCTTCGGGACGCTCCCGATGACCATTGTTATGTTTTGGCCGTCAAGCGCAGAACTTCAACGACTTACCTGCATGAGGAGAGTGCCAACTATGGCTGTACAGCTAATCAAGGACGATAATGGGAAAACGCAGTACGTCGTTATTCCCTATCACGAATATTTTCGTATGCTCTTACAGATGGCAGAAATTGACGACGAAACCGATGACGATCTGGAGGATATTGAAGTCGAACACGATAATCTGGATGACGTGGAATTGCCGGGAGAAGTATGCAGCATCATGACCTGGCAGAACGTCAGCCTGCAGGCCGCGTGGCGTATCCTGCGCGGCATGTCCCAGCAGGAGGTGGCGGAAAAACTCGGCATCACCCAGTCCGCCGTGTCGCAGCTGGAAGCGCTTGACTCCCGTCCGCAAAAGCGCACCCGTGAAAAGCTGGCGGCGATCTACGGCTGCAAGCAGGAACAGATCAGCCTCTATTTACCGAAAGAGGGTTAACAGCACTTCGCCCCGCCCTTGCCGCCGTAGCGGGCATCCTGGCGGTCGCGGAAAAATTCTTCGTAGGTCATGGGCGTCTGGTCCGGATGGTTAACGCGCATATGCTCGACGTAGTTGTCGTAGTCCGGCACGCCAATCATCATTTTGGCGGCCTGGCCCAGGTACTTACCTGCTTTGGAAAGGGTGTCGAACATAATCAGTGTCTCGTTTGTTTCCGGCCCTCTCCCGAAGAGAAAGGCCGGAGAAGAAATGTGTGCCGGGTAAGGCGAAGCCGCCACCCGGCACACAGGTTAGTGCGCCCCTTTCGCCTGGGTCACAATCTCTTCCAGGTTTTCAGGCATCGGCTCGTACGGCGTCTCTTTCGCCGTTGGCTTATCGTTTTTCAACGCCGCCAGCGCGGTTTTCAGAGAATACAACGCCAGCACCACGACCACCACCATAAAGAAGATGGTCAGCCCGGCGTCCAGACGGTTATTAAACACCAGCTGAGACAGCTGGGACTCGGTGTACTGCGCCGGGATCTTACCGCTGTCGATCATCGCCTGGAATTTGTTGGCAATCGCCAGGAAGCCCACCTTGTTGTCCGGACTGAAGGCCTTCTGCCAGCCCGCCGTCAGGGTACAGATCAGCAGCCACGCGGTTGGCACCAGTGCCACCCACGCGTAACGCTGGCGCTTCATCTTGAACAGCACTACCGCGCAGAGCATCAGCGCCATTCCCGCCAGCATCTGGTTGGCGATACCAAACAGCGGCCACAGGGTGTTAATCCCGCCCAGCGGATCAACCACGCCCTGGTGCAGGAAGTATCCCCACGCCAGCACGCACAGCGCCGTCGCCAGCAGGTTAGCCGGGAGCGAATCGGTACGCTTCAGGTTCGGGGAGATCACCCCCAGCAGGTCCTGCAGCATAAAGCGCGCCGCACGGGTTCCCGCATCCACCGCCGTCAGGATAAACAGCGCCTCGAACAGGATGGCGAAGTGATACCAGAACGACACGTCCATCAGCCCGCCCAGCGCGCCGTGCAGGATGTAGGCCATCCCCACTGCCAGCGTCGGCGCCCCGCCCGCACGGGAGATAATCGACTGCTCGCCCACTTCACTGGCGATGCTCGTCAACGTATCAGGGGTAATCGCAAAGCCCCAGCCGCTCACTACCTGCGCGGCGGACGCCACCACGTCAACGGTGCCAGCCGGTGCCAGTACCGCCATCGGGCTGTTCATCGCGAAATACACGCCCGGGTCGATGATGCAGGCAGAGACCAGCGCCATGATGGCGACAAAGGATTCCATCAGCATGCCGCCGTAGCCGATCAGGCAGGCCTGATTTTCATTCGCCAGCATCTTCGGCGTGGTGCCGGAAGCGATCAGCGCGTGGAAGCCCGACACCGCGCCGCAGGCGATGGTGA
This sequence comes from Enterobacter sp. 940_PEND, assembly GCF_001059415.1. NCBI lineage: Bacteria > Pseudomonadati > Pseudomonadota > Gammaproteobacteria > Enterobacterales > Enterobacteriaceae > Enterobacter > Enterobacter sp. 940_PEND. Next base: position 115,918 of record NZ_JUMS01000078.1, on the reverse strand, counting down.
TAAACAGGAACGGGAACAGGTTACCGGTCCAGACCGGGCCGGTACCGTCGATGAATTTGGTTAACGCAGGCATGGTCAGGGTCGGGCGCATAATCAGAATGCCGATCGCCAGCCCGACGATGGTGCCGATTTTCAAAAACGTAGAGAGATAGTCACGCGGAGCCAGCAGCAGCCATACCGGCAGCACCGCCGCCACAAAGCCGTAGCCCACCAGCATCCAGGTCAGCTGGACGCCGGTAAAGTCGAAGAACGGCGCCCAGGTCGGGCTTTCCGCCACCCAGCCGCCGGAGATAATGGCGAACACCAGGAATACCAGGCCAATTACCGACACCTCACCAATGCGGCCCGGGCGCAGGTAGCGAATATAGATCCCCATAAACAGCGCCAGCGGAATGGTGAAGGCAACGGTATAGGTCCCCCACGGGCTGTGGGTCAGCGCTTTCACCACGATCATCGCCAGCACCGCGAGGATAATCACCATGATCATAAAGGTCGCCACCAGCGCAATCACCCCGGCGGTTGCCCCCATCTCCTCTTTCACCAGCTCACCCAGCGAACGCCCGTCGCGGCGGGTGGAGACGAACAACACCATAAAGTCCTGTACCGCGCCCGCCAGCACCACCCCCGCGAGGATCCAGATCATCCCCGGCAGGTAGCCCATCTGCGCCGCCAGCACCGGCCCCACCAGCGGACCCGCTCCGGCAATCGCCGCAAAATGGTGACCGAACAGCACTTTTTTGTCGGTCGGCACGTAGTCCAGCCCGTCGTTATGGCGGACGGCAGGCGTCATGCGCGTAGCGTCAACGGCCAGAACGTTCTTCGCGATATAGCGGCCATAAAAACGGTACGCGATCAGATAAATGCAGACGGAGGCGACGACGATCCAGAGCGCATTGATCTGTTCCCCCCGGTTGAGGGCGATATAGCCCAGGGCAAAGGCTCCCACAACGGAGAGCCCTGCCCATATAAGGTATTTCCCTGAGTTGTTCATAGTTGTTGTCCGTTGTTGTGAAACAGTGAGATGTTACATTTTGTTTCTAGAACAACCGGAAAAATTTAACAACTTTGAAACGCAATAATGCGTGGTCAAACCAGAGATTTACACCACAGTGTTAAGCCGATCACTTTGATCTGCCTGGCTTAGCCCAACACCATCGTGCTCAACCGACAGGTGCAGCACCGCCGCCCCTGCTCGTCGAATACCACAATCTCCCAGCTCTGGCTCGAACGCCCCAGATGCAGCGGCTGGCAAACGCCGCGCACTTTGCCGTGAGAGACCGCACGATGGTGCGTGGCGTTAAGCTCCGTCCCCACCACGCTCTGCCCGTCGCGGGTCATCAGAAAACCGGCCATCGACCCCAGCGTTTCCGCCAGCGCCGCCGACGCGCCGCCGTGCAGCAGGCCAAACGGCTGATGGGTGCGCGCATCCACCGGCATCTCCGCTTCCAGCGTGTCGTCACCGAGACGGGTATAGACAATGCCGAGATGTGCCACCAGGGTGTTCAGGCTGGTCGCGTTAAGCTCCTCGAGCGGTAAATGGCGTTTCCAGATCATCTTACGCCCCCAGCGTGGAGCCGCCGTCCACCACGATATCCTGCAGGGTGATATGGCTGGCGGCATCGGATGCAAGGAACAGCACCGTGCTGGCTATCTCCTGCGGACGAGCTATTTTGCCCAGCGGAATGCCAAGCTTGAACTGCTCGCCAAAGCCGCGAATACGCTGCTGCTCCGCGTCGTCGCTTTTCCACAGGGTGCGCTGCATATCGGTGTCCGTTGAGCCCGGCGACACCAGGTTACAGCGCACGCCGCTGCCCGCCAGCTCCAGCCCGACGGTCATAGCCAGGCTTTTCAGCGCCGCCTTCGACGCGCCGTAGGCGCTCATGCCGATGCGCGGCGTGTGCGCCGCGTCGGACGCCACGGTGACTATCGCCCCGCCCTGCTGACGGCGGAACTGGCCCATCGTCTGCTGGAACAGGTTGAACGCGCCGCCGACGTTAACCGCGAAGGTCTGCTGCCAGTCCTCCTGCGAAAGCTGGTCCGTCGCCCCCATGCGCAGAATGCCCGCCGCGTTGACCAGCACGTCCAGCCGTTCAAGCGACGCCAGCGCACGCCCGCACACCTCATGCACCTGCGCGGCATCCGCCACGTCCAGGGTTTCAGTGGCGAACGGATAATCGCCCAGCGGAAACGCCAGATCGAAGCCGGTCACCCGTGCGCCCGCCTCCACAAACGCCAGCGCCGTCGCGTAGCCAATCCCCTTACCCGCGCCCGTCACCCAGACGGTTTTACCAGTGAAATCCAGCCCCATCACTTCACCTCGCGGGAGAGCAGCGCCCACCAGGCGTCGATTGTGGGATTTTTTGCCAGCATCACGAAGTCGATATCGCCGTGCACTTTGCGCCAGCGGGCGGCCAGCGCCATCATGCGCACCGAGTCCAGGCCGTAGTCGATCAGGTTTTCGTCATCCATCGGCTCGTCGGACTCGTCCAGCAGCGGCAGGATCAGCTCGCGCAGCGCTGCTTTGGTCGCCGGAACGGAAGGCAGCAGCTCGTTGGTCATCATTACGCGGCCCGAGCGCCCTGCCACGTAGTTCAGCGACATCAGATGCTCGTCGCGGGTGAAATCCGCCAGCGCGTCGGCGATAAAGAACGGCTTGATGTCGCGCATAAAGGCATCGGTGGCGGTGGTCATGCAGCCGATGTGGGCGTAGACGCCGGTAATCAGCAGCTGGTTGCGGCCCGTCTCTTTCAGCATCTGCTCCAGCGGCGAGCGGTGAAACGCGCTGTAGCGCCACTTCACCAGCACCGTGTCCGCTTCGTCCGGGGTCAGTTCACTTATAATGCGCTGCTGCTCCGGTGAGCGGGTCAGGCCTGGCCCCCACATGTCGTTCAGCAGGGCGCGGTCTTCGTCGCTCTGCTCTTTCGGCTGGGCGGTGTAGTAGACGGGAATATTGTGCGCTTTGCAGTAAGCGCGCAGTCTGGCGATATTCGCCACCACCTGCTGCATCATCGCGCTGTTTTCGCCCCAGAAGTTCAGGAAATACTCCTGCATATCGTGGATTAGCAGCGCGGCGCACTCAGGCTCGAACGCCCAGTTCACCTTGTTGGTCGGCAGATCTGCGGCGGTCGGCAGCGCGTAAGCGGTTAATTTTGGAATGGCCATACTCTGTTCCTCAGCCCCGGGCGCGTTCAGCAAGCCACAGGCGCAACTGTTTCTTATCGACTTTACCGACCGGCGTTAGCGGGAGCGCATCCACGCTCTCCATGCGGTCCGGCAGCTTGAATTCGGCAACGCCCTGCTCGCGCAGGAAGCGGCGCACCTCGACCGCGCGCAGGGGCTGTTTCACCACCAGATACGCGCAGCTTTTTTCGCCCAGCAGGCTGTCCTCCATGCTCACCAGTGCGGCGTGGATCACCGACTCGTGGCGCAGCAGCAGGTTTTCAATCTCTTCGGCGGCGATCTTCTCGCCGCCGCGGTTGATCTGATCCTTCTCGCGCCCCTGCACGGTGATGTAGCCCTGCTCGTCAATGGCAATCAGATCGCCGGAGCAGTAAAAGCCGTCGGCGTCAAAGGCGCTGGCGTTGTGTTCCGGGCTGTTGAAATAGCCGCGGAAGGTATACGGCCCGCGCGTCATCAGACGCCCAACCTCACCGCGCGGCAGCGGGTTTCCGTTCTCGTCCGCCACCCAAACTTCGTCGTCCGGGCACATCGGGCGGCCCTGGGTGTTGATGATGCGTTCCGGCGCGTCGTCGAGCGCGGTGTAGTTCACCAGCCCTTCCGCCATGCCGAACACCTGTTGAAGCTGGCAGCCGATTTCCGCCGGAATGCGCGCCGCGAGCGTGGCGGAGAGACGTGCGCCCCCCACCTGCAGCAGCCTGAGGGATTTAAGCTGCGCGCTTCCCGCGCCGTCGGCAATCGCCTGCAGCCAGAGGCTCACCGCCGGAGGAACCAGCGAGGTGACGTTAATCTGATGCCGTTCAATCAGCGGGAAGCAGAGCGTGGCGCTCGGATCGTTCGCCAGCATCACGCAGCCGCCCGCGGTGAAAACGCCTAACGATCCCGGCGAACTCATGGCGTAGTTATGCGCCGCGGGCAGCGCGTTCAGGTAACGCGTATCGGCGGTGATGCCGCAAATCTCGTTGCTGCGGCGAATGCTGTAGTCGTAATCGTTGTGCGTGCGCGGGATCAGCTTCGGCGTGCCGGTGCTACCGCCGGAAAGCTGGAAAAACGCCACTTCGTCGGCGGGCGTTGGGTTCGGGATGAAATTGTCCGCCGGACGCGCAATCGCCGCTTCCAGGGCGTGTTCGTCCTTATCGCCGCGCAGCAGCACGACGCGAATCGAGCGGTGCGCATCCACAAAGGTGTTAAGAAAATCATCGCCCGCAAACAGCCCGTGGTCGCGATCGGCAATCAGCGCGGCGGGTTTGATCTGCTCCGCGTAAGCGTTCAGCTCGCTGCGCTGATGGCTAAAGAGCGCGTTCACCGGCGCGACGCCGATTTGCAGCAGCGCGAAGAAAGTGATGTAGAACTCGGCCACGTTTCCGAGCTGCACCAGCGCCGTCTCGCCGCGCTGCAGCCCGCGCGCCTGAAGAGCGGACGCCAGATTGTTTACCGCCTGATTAAACGCGCGGTAGGTGATGTGCCGCTCGCCGTCGATAATCGCCACGGCATCGCTGTCCGCACGATCCGTCAGGATGTGGGTCAGCGGCAGATCCTGCCAGTAGCCTTTTTCACGGTAGCGGCGGGCGAATTCCTCAGGCCAGCGGGTAAAGGGAATAGTCATGAGCGTTCCTTAGTGCAGGCCAAACACGTTAAGCATGGTGGAGAGCTTCACGCCCGTCTCGCGCCACTCGCCCACCGGCGAGGAGGCCGGCACAATGCCCGCGCCGGCAAACAGGCGAACGGTGTTTTTATGCAGACGCGCGCAGCGGATGGTCACCACCCACTCGCCGTTGCCTTCGCTGTCGCACCAGCCGACGATGCCGCCGAACAGCTCGCGGTCGAACGGCTCCAGCTCGGCAATCAGCTCTTTTGCCGCCTGATGCGGGAAGCCGCTCAGGGCCGGGGTCGGGTGCAGCAGGCAGGCCAGCGTCAGGGCGTTTTCGTTGTCACGCGCGTCACCTTCAACCGGCGTCGCCAAATGCCACAGCGTCGGCGTGGTGATGAGCTGCGGGGAAGACGGCATGCTCAGGTGGTGGCTGCGCGGTGCCAGAATGGCCTTCATCGCCTGGGTTACGAGATCGTGCTCGTGACGGTCTTTTTCGGAGGCGAGCAGCTTATTGCCCGCTTCGCGATCCAATACGTCGTCCGGCTGGCGGCGCGCGGAGCCTGCCAGCGGCAGCGAGCTAAAGTGCGCGCCCTCTTTGCGCAGCAGCAGTTCCGGGCTGGCTCCGAGCAGCACGCCGCCGTCCTCCAGCGGAACGTGGAAGTTAAAGCTCGCCGGGTTCTGGGCGATCAGCCGCTCCATCAGCGCACCGCTATCCATGTTTTTATCGGTGGCGATATCAATCAGGCGCGACAGCACTACCTTATTCACCTGCGGCGTGGCGGTGAGCGACGCGGCGCGCGCGACCATCTCTTCGAACACGGGCTGAGCGGGGATCTCGGTGCGCTGTTCCACCTTCAGCGCCTGCGCGCCGGAGAAATAGCGTGCGGACTGCTGACGCGCGGGACGGGAAAAGGTCTGCCAGCGCTGCGGAATAAACAGAGAAGATGGCTTGCGAGTATCGAACGGAATAGCCCCTACCATCACCGGATGAGCGATGCCGCTGGCTTTCGCATTCCGGAAGGCCTGGGCTAATTTTTGCTGGAAGTGCCCCGCCGGATCGTCGCCGCCGACGGCGGGTTCAGAGAAGCGGGCAAAACAGCCTGAGGTAGTAAAACTGCGGTAAGGCGACATAAAGAAAAAGCTGTCTGATTGCAGCGTGGTCGCGGTGTGCTGAACTTCCTCAGCCAGGGACGTGTCCATATCATCCTCCTCAAAATGATAAAAGAAGCAATAATGATTATCATTTATATTTTCGTCGGCTAACCTAATCCCACATCGCTTCGCTGTCAACCGTCAGACAAATAACTTGTGCGACAAAAGCTTGCATCCCTTCGCGGCAACCATGAAAATGAGAAGCATTATCTTCAACAAAAACAGGATGTCGCGCTGTGAAATTCCCTGCCCTATTCCGTAATACCCTGCTTTTATCTGGACTTTTTGTTTTAGGACTTGCCTCAGCCGCTGCCGCCGACTGGCCGCGTCAGGTGACCGACAGCCGAGGCGTTCACACGCTTGAGAGCAAACCGACGCGCATTGTCTCCACCAGCGTGACCTTAACCGGCTCCCTGCTGGCGATTGACGCCCCGGTCGTCGCCAGCGGCGCCACCACGCCGAACAACCGCGTGGCGGATGCGCAGGGCTTTTTGCGCCAGTGGGGTGATATTGCGAAACAGCGCAAGGTTGCACGGCTGTACATCGGCGAGCCGAGCGCCGAAGCGGTCGCCGCCCAGATGCCGGATCTGATTTTGATCAGCGCTACCGGCGGGGATTCCGCACTGGCGCTGTACGATCAGCTCTCAGCTATCGCGCCGACGCTTATCATCAACTACGACGACAAAAGCTGGCAGGCACTGCTGACCCTACTGGGCACCATTACCGGGCAGGAAAAACAGGCCGTAGAGCGCATTGCCGCCTTTGATAAACAGCTCGCGCAGGTGAAAGAGCAGATGAAGCTGCCGCCGCAGCCTGTCAACGCCATCGTCTATACCGCCGCCGCGCACAGCGCCAACCTGTGGACTGCGGAATCGGCGCAGGGCAAGCTGCTGCACCAGCTGGGCTTTACGCTGGCGGAGCTGCCCGCCGGACTGCACACCTCAAAAAGCCAGGGCAAACGCCACGACATCATTCAGTTGGGAGGGGAAAACCTGGCGACGGGGCTGAACGGCGAAGGGCTGTTTGTGTTTGCCGGCGATCAGAAAGACGTGGATGCGATTTACGCCAACCCGCTGCTGGCGCATTTGCCGTCGGTGAAAAACAAACGGGTCTGGGCATTGGGAACGGAGACGTTCCGCCTGGATTATTACAGCGCGATGTTGGTGTTAGACAGATTGAATGCATTGTTTAAGTAGGCATTTCCCCTCCCTCTCCCTGTGGGAGAGGGCCGGGGTGAGGGCATCAGGCCGCCCCGTCGTTCAACACAACCTCCTGCCTGAACCGCCGCAACTCCACCAGCGCCACTAACAAAATCCCGCCAACCATCGCTAACGCAAACCCGCCGCAGTTCGCCGAGGCCGCCGGGGTCATCATCGCGCCCAGCCCGCCGAGGATCGCCGCGCCAATCGCATCACCCGTCACGTTCTGCGCCGTCCACAGGCCGTTAATGCGCCCGAGCATCCTTTCCGGCGTCTGGGTCTGGATCAGGGTGTACTGCAGCAGCGAGCTGATGGCGCTCAGCCAGCCAAAAATCACCAGACACAGCACCCCGAGAGCCCACACCGGCATCAGGCTGAAGAAGCCGATGGCGATAAACGAGGCCAGCGTGGCAAGCAGCATAATCAACCCCGGACGCGCGCTCTGCGCCAGGTTGCCGCTGGTCAGCGCCCCGCACGCCGCGCCGAGCGGAATGGCGGCGTACAGTAGACCAATCTCCGAGGCGCTTATCTGCCACGCTCCCGCTAATGCCGGGTAGAGCACGCGCACGGCGCTCGCCATGGTCAGCAGGCCGCCGAGCAGCGCAATCCCGCCAATCAGCGGGTTGCTGAACAGGAAACGAATCGCGACCATCAACGATTTCAGCGGATGCTCGCGCGGCTGCGGCGGAGGCGGCAGCAGCGGCAGACGCAGCAGCATCAGCGTGGTGATGAAGGTTCCCGCCGCCGCCAGCCCGTAGTTCCACGCCACGTTGCCGGTCGCCAGCAGCAGGCCGCCCACCATCGGCGAAATCACCGAGCCCAGACGCACGGTGAGCATGGTAATCGCCCCCGCCTGCATCAGGTTCTCGCGCCCGACCAGCGCGGGCGTTGCCGCAAGAAGCGCCGTCACGCCCAGCGAGGCGAAGAAACCGTCCCACAGCCCCAGCGCGTAAATCGCAATCAGCGACGGCTCCGGCAGCATCGCGTTCAGACACAGCCCGATAAAGCCCACGCCGCAGGTGCCGCGCGCCAGCAGGATCAGTTTTTTACGCTCGTAGCGGTCCGCCAGCACGCCGCCGACCATCAGGCCGATAAACATCGCCCCGCCGGTTAAGGTGACGGATAACCCCACCAGCCAGCTGGAGTGGGTCATGGTCTGGATCTGTACCGGCACGGCCACGCCGAGCAGCCCGAGGGACAAAATGGAGATAAAGCGAGCGATAAAAACGGCGCGATACGCCGGGTGCGTTTTCAGCAGGCTGAGGTTGAGCAGCCAGGATTTTTGATTCATGACAAAGCCTTGAGTCTATTTCTACCCTTTCCATGGGCGCACATGCTAACATAGCCAAATAAGATAGATAACGATAATCACTATCATTATCAAATCATGGATGTTGCTATGTCGTTTTCCTCTTCTGCGGTGCGCGCCGTTGCCGTGCCCGTTTTACTACTGCTCCTGAGCCTTGCGGCTGCACTCAGCCTGCTGGTCGGCGCGAAGCCGCTGCCCGCGTCCGTTATCGTTGATGCGCTCTCCGGCACCTGCCAGAGCGCCGACTGCGTCATCGTGCTCGACGCCCGACTGCCCCGCACGCTTGCCGGACTGCTGGCCGGTGGCGCGCTGGGCCTTGCCGGTGCCCTGATGCAAACCCTCACCCGTAACCCGCTGGCGGACCCCGGCATTCTCGGCGTTAACTCCGGCGCCAGCTTTGCCATCGTGCTCGGCGCGGCGCTGTTCGGGTTGACCTCACCCTCTGAACAGCTGGTGATGGCCTTCTGCGGCGCGCTGGCCGCCTCGCTGGTCGTCGCCTTTACCGGCAGCCAGGGCGGCGGGCAGCTGAGTCCGGTCCGCCTGACGCTTGCGGGCGTGGCGCTCGCGGCGGTGCTGGAGGGCTTGTCCAACGGCATCGCTCTGCTCAACCCGGACGTCTACGACCAACTGCGCTTCTGGCAGGCCGGTTCGCTGGATATCCGCACCCTTGAAACCCTAAAAGTGGTGGCGATCCCGGTCATTATCGCTGCCGCCGTGGCGCTGTTTTTAAGCCGGTCGCTCAACAGCCTGAGCCTTGGCAGCGACACCGCGACCGCCCTCGGCAACCGCGTGGCGCGCACGCAGCTGATTGGTCTGTTCGCCATCACCGTACTGTGCGGCAGCGCGACCGCCGTGGTCGGCCCGATCGCCTTTATCGGCCTGATGATGCCGCACATGGCGCGCTGGCTGGTGGGGGCGGATCACCGCTGGTCGCTGCCGGTGACGCTGCTGGCGACCCCTGCCCTGCTGCTGTTTGCCGACGTGCTGGGCCGCCTGCTGGTGCCCGGCGAGCTGCGCGTCTCGGTGGTCAGCGCCTTTATCGGCGCGCCGGTGCTGATCTTCCTGGTTCGCCGTAAACGCGGAGGTGGCGCATGATGGCCCCGTCCCGTCGTTTACTCACCAGCGTCTTGCTGCTGCTTATCGCCATTCTGCTGCTGGCGGTCTGGAGCCTGCGCAGCGGCGCGGTGACGCTTGATTTTTCTCAGGTGTTTAACGCCCTGCTCGGCAGCGCGCCGCGCAACATCACCATGGTGGTGACGGAGTGGCGACTGCCGCGCGTGGCGATGGCGATTCTGGTCGGTGCGGCGCTCGGCGTGAGCGGCGCAATATTCCAGTCGCTGATGCGCAACCCGCTGGGCAGCCCGGACGTGATGGGCCTCAACACCGGTGCCTGGAGCGGCGTGCTGGTGGCGATGGTGCTGTTCGGGCAACATCTGACGGCCATTACCTTTACGGCGATGGCGGGCGGCATTCTGACATCGCTGCTTATCTGGGCCCTGGCCTGGCGCAACGGCATTGACACCTTCCGGCTGATCATTATCGGGATCGGCATCCGCGCGATGCTGATGGCGTTTAACACCTGGCTTTTGTTGCAGGCTTCTCTGGAAACCGCACTCTCCGCCGGGCTGTGGTATGCAGGCTCCCTCAACGGCCTGACGTGGGGCAAAATCTGGCCCGCCGCGCCGCTGATTTTGCTGATGTTTATCGGCGCGCTGCTGCTGGTGCGCCGTATGCGTCTGCTGGAGATGGGCGACGATAGCGCCTGCGCGCTGGGCGTGGGCGTCGAACGCTCGCGCCTGATGCTGATGCTGGTCGCCGTACTGCTGACCGCCGCCTCCACCGCGATTGCCGGGCCAATCTCGTTTATCGCCCTCGTAGCGCCGCACATCGCCCGGCGACTTAGCGGCACGGCGCGCTGGGGATTAACCCAGGCGGCGCTGTGCGGCGGGCTGCTGCTGCTGGCCGCCGATCTCTGCGCCCAGCGGCTGTTTATGCCTTATCAACTGCCGGTGGGCGTGGTAACCGTCAGCCTCGGCGGAATTTACCTCATCGTCTTGCTCGTTCAGGAGTCACGCAGGAAATGACAGACACAACCACCCGCTTGCGCGGCGAAAACCTCACCCTCGGCTACGGCAAAAAAATCATTGCCCGTGACTTATCCGTTGCCATTCCGGACGGCCACTTCACGGCCATTATCGGCCCGAACGGCTGCGGAAAATCGACCCTGCTGCGCACGCTGAGCCGCCTGATGACGCCGGCTGAGGGCAGCGTGTTCCTCGACGGGGAGCATATCCAGCGCTTCGCCAGCAAGGAGGTGGCCAGACGCATCGGTCTGCTGGCGCAAAACGCCACCACGCCGGGCGACATCACGGTGCAGGAGCTGGTCTCGCGCGGTCGCTACCCGCATCAGCCGCTGTTTACCCGCTGGCGAAAGGAAGATGACGAGGCGGTGAACCGCGCGATGCAGGCGACGGGCATCACCGAGCTCGCCCAGCAGAGCGTGGACACCCTCTCCGGCGGACAGCGCCAACGGGCGTGGATCGCGATGGTGCTGGCTCAGGAGACCTCCATCATGCTGCTGGACGAGCCGACGACCTGGCTCGACATCAGCCATCAGATTGATCTTCTGGAGCTGCTGAGCGAGCTGAACCGCACGCAGGGGTATACCCTGGCGGCGGTGCTGCACGACTTAAACCAGGCGTGCCGCTACGCCACGCATTTGATTGCCTTGCGAGACGGTGAGATAGTGGCGCAGGGGGCGCCGAAAGAGATTGTGACGCCGGATCTGATTGAGCGGATCTACGGCATGCGCTGCATGATTATTGACGATCCGGTGGCGGGTACGCCGCTGGTGGTGCCGCTGGGCAAGCGTGCGGTCTGATGCCCTCACCCCGGCCCTCTCCCACAGGGAGAGGGCGCAAACCCAACAAACATCAACAACGGTTCCGTAGGCCGGGTAAGGCGCAGCCGCCACCCGGCGCTTTTGACGTTATCCCAGTATCTCCCTCAACACCGGCCCTATCTTCTCAAACGCCTGCGGTGAAATGATATCCACGTGGGCGCAGTCCTGGCTGTACACCTCAAGCTCCGCCATCCACGGCGCCCAGGCGACCTGCGGATCCATCGTTCGCGTCCGCTCGGCGACAAACAGCGTCGCTTTGCCGTCAAAGCGCGCGCTGTGCGCAGTGGTGAGCAGACGCACCGCGTCGGCGTAGTTGCCCTCTATAGCGTTAAACAGCTCGCTGGAGCCCTGTCCCTGCTGGGCAGCAATAAACGCCTGACGCTCGCGCTCGATCTCCGCCAGTACTTCCGGGTCAAGGCCGTTGGCCTCTTTCTCCGACCAGTTCTGGGTTTCCGGCGGCCAGGTGTCCAGCAGGCCGAGGAAGGCCACCGCTTCTCCCTGCTCGCGCAGGCGGGCCGCAATACCCTGCGCCAGCGTGCCGCCGAGGGAATAGCCGAACAGATAATACGGCCCCTGCGGCTGCTGATTACGCAGCGTAGCCAGGTGATGCTCAATGACTCCATCCAGATCAGCGCACTGCTGCATCGGACCGTCCGGACGCGGCGACTGAATACCGACGATAGACCAGCGCGGGCTGAGGTAGCGCGCCAGGACGCTAAACTGCCAGGCAAAGCCGGACGCCGGGTGGAAGCAGAACAGCGTCGGCCCGTCGCTTTCGCGCAGCGGCAGAAGGGTTTCATACCCCAGACGCTGCGCCTGCTCGTCGCTCATCTGCGAGTCCAGCAGCGCGCTGAGCTTGCTCACCGAGGAGGCGACCATAATCTGCCCCGGCGTAACCTTGCGCTCGAACGCGCGGCTAAGCTGCGCCGCCAGGCGCATCGCCAGCAGCGAGTGTCCGCCGAGGGCAAAGAAGTCGGTCTCAATGTCGTTGACCTCGCAGCCGAGCAGCGCGGAAAATGCCTGCGCGACGACGATTTCGGATTCGCTTTCCGGCACGCGGCCAGAGGTTTTACTCGTCAACTCCGGCAGCGGCAGCGCCTTGCGATCCAGCTTGCCGTTCGCGCTGAGCGGCAGCGCGCTGATTTGCAGCAGCACCACCGGCACCATGTGCGGCGGCAGCTGGGCTTTGAGCGACGCCAGCAGCGCGTCGCGGTCCAGCGGTAAGCCGGATTCGGAGACGACGTATCCCACCAGCTGGCGGGCATCCCCGCCGGTGGCCGCCGCCTGGTTGAACACGCAGGCGTGGGCGACGGCCTGGGCCACGTCCGGCAGCGACAGCATCGCCCGGTCGATTTCGCCCAGCTCGATGCGCTGGCCGCGAATTTTTAACTGGTCATCGCTGCGGCCGAGATATTCCACCGCGCCGTTGTCCAGCCAGCGGGCAACGTCGCCGGTGCGGTACATCCGCTCGCCGGGGGCAAACGGGTCGGCAATAAAGCGGCTGGCGGTGAGGTCCGGACGGCCCAGATACCCCTGCGCCAGCTGAATGCCGGTGAGATACAGATCGCCCGCCACGCCGAACGGCACCGGGCGCATCATCGCGTCCAGAATGCGCAGCCCCGTGTTCCAAACCGGGAAGCCGATCGGCACGCTGTTTCCTTCCACCGCCGCCAGCTCGGGCCCAAACGCCGGATACCAGCTCACGTCCACCGCCGCTTCGGTTGGGCCATACAGGTTGTGCAGCGGCGCACGGGTGAGCTGCTCCCACTCGCGGCACAGCTCGGTCGGCAGCGCTTCGCCGCTGCAGAACACCTGCTTTAGGGTTTTGCAGCACGCCACGTTTTCCGGCGTCAGCGACGCGACAAACGCCGCCAGCATCGACGGCACGAAGTGGGTGGTGGTCACGCCGTACCGGGCGAAGAAGCTCTGCATCGCCTGCGGATCTCGGTGCGCGTCCGGCTCTGCCATCACCAGCTTCGCCCCGGCGATAAAGGGCCACCAGAACTCCCATACCGACACGTCAAAGCTGCACGGCGTTTTCTGCGCCACCACGTCCGTCGCGTCCAGCGGGTAGTGGTCCTGCATCCACTTCAGGCGGTTAACGATGGCGGTATGGCCGACCATTACCCCTTTCGGACGCCCCGTCGAACCGGAGGTAAAGATGATGTACGCCGTCTGCTCCGGCTTCGCCAGGCGCAGCGGTTTTGCATCCGCAGCCGGTAAAAGGGTGTTGTAACTAAATGCACTAATCGGCAGATCGCTAAATCGCGGAAGCTGTTCGTCAGTGGTAATAAGCAGGGACGGCTTCGCGTCCTCGAGCATCATCCGCAGACGATCGTCCGGGTAGCCGGTATCCAGTGGCAGCCACGCGGCACCAGCCTCGACGATGCCGTGCAGCGCCAGCGTCAGGAACACCGAGCGCGGCAGAGCCACCGCCACGCTGTCGCCCGGCTTCACGCCGCGCTCGCGCAGCAGGTTTGCCAGCGCGACCACCTGCTCGCGCATCTCACGATAGCTGAGCTCAATATGCGCGTCCGCCAGCGCGGGGGCGTCCGGCGTTTTGCTCGCCTGCTCCGCCACCAGATCCGCCAGCGTGGTGGCCGGCAGCGCCAGCCCGGTATCGTTGATGCGCGCAAGCATCTGGTATTCCTGCTCTGAAACGGTTTCCACTTCGCCGCAGCGCAGGTCCGGGTTGGCCGCAAACTGCATCAGCATCGCGTTCAGGCGCGCAACGTGACGCGTCAGCGTCGCCTCGTCGTAGCGCTGCTTACTGGCGAGGATCTCAATGCTCAGCCCACCCTGCTCGTCCGGGAACAGCGCCAGCTCAAGATCGTTTACCGGGCCGGTCGCCAGCGTGTGGGTGATGGCCTCCACGCCGTCGATATCCAGCTGATAATCAAACACCTTCACGTTCAGCACCTGGCCAAACAGGGCTTCGTCGCCTGCGGCACGCCCGCTGTCGCGCACGATCTGCTCGGCGTCGTAGCGCTGATGGCGGCGCATTTTTTTCAGCTGGTTGGCCAGGCACAGCGCCAGCTCCGGCAGGCTCTCCTGCGGGTTGATATTCACCGCCAGCGGCAGGACGTTGAGCACCGGCCCGGTCGCGGTCAGCGCGGCGGAGCCCATGCGTCGCATAAAGATAAACCCGGCGGCGTAGTCCAGCCTTCCGGTCAGGCGGCCCAGCCACAGCGCCACCAGCGCAAGGGCCAGATCGGTACGCTGCGCCTGTCCTGCCGCCTGCGCAAGCTGGCTAAAGGCGCGACCGTCGGCGGTGACTTTCAGGCGCAAGATATCGGTTGTGGCGGCGCGTCCCGGCAGCGGTGCGGAAGAGAGCGAGACCGGAGAAGGAAGCTGCCTGCGCTGCTCGGCCCAGAAAGCGCCGTCGCGCTGATACGCCTCGCTGCCGCGATAGCGCTGATACTCCTCCACCACTTCAGCAAATGGCGTAAACGGGGAGTCAGGAGTCGGTTCATCCTTTTTCCACGCGGCGTAAATCGCGGCGATCTGGCGGGTAATGGCCGGGAAGCTGAAGCCATCCACCACCAGATGGTGATAGCGCTGATACCAGTACCAGTGGCTTTCCCCCACCTGAATCAGCTGGTGAAACGCCAGCGGCTGACCGCTGTCGACGCGCAGGTTCTGGCGGAGATCGGCCTCCATCAGCGCCACGGCAGCGTCGTGAGAGGTAACGCGAACGATGGACGGCTCCGGCAGAATGAGGGTGTCATCCACCCACTGCCACACCTCGCCGTTATCCTCGGCAAAACGCATTCGCAGGGTATCGGCCTGCATCATGCCCTCAGCGATGGCTTTTGCCAGCAATGGCGCGTCGATATCGCCTTTCAGCTCGGTGTAATGCGCCACGCTCCAGGCGTTTGGCAGGGAGGACAGCTGTTCCGCCATCCAGATACCCGGCTGGGCGGCGACGAGAGGAAGACGTTTCATGCGCTCCCCTCCGCAAAATGGGACGGTTCAAGCGTGCGCCAGTTCCCGGCGAGCCACTGCTGGCACGCCTCCTGAGACTGCGCTTCGCACACCACGCGCCACCCCGCCGGCAGTTCGCACTGCTGCGGCCACAGGCTGTACTGCCCCTGGTCGTTTTGCAAAATGGCGAACTGTCCCTGCGGATTATCGAAAGGATTGCTGAATTCCATACAGACTCCGTTATTGAATAAGCGGCTGCCAGAGGGTCATTAGCCCCTGCGTCAGCCCACCGCGCCAGCAAAGCGCGTCGTGTCCGCCGTCAACCTGACGCCAGTAAACCTGCTGCGCGCGGAGTTCGGCGTAAATCGCCTGGTTCGCGCGGAAGATAAGCGGCTCGTTACGCCCGGCCTCAAGGATGATGCGCAGCCCGCGTGCGGTTTTTTCACCCGCTTTAAGCTGTTCGATGAGCAGCCCGTCCTGCTGCCCGCCGCGGTGAGGCCACCAGTAGGATCCGGACTGGCTGAGGATGCAGCCAAACCGCTGCGGCCAGTTGAGGCCAGCATAAAGCGAAGAGAGGCCGCCAAAGCTCTGGCCCGCGACCACGGTACGGTCGGCGCGGTCGCTGAAGGGCGCGAGCTGTTTTACATGAGGGAGAAGTTCTTCCTGCACCGCCAGCCAGAAATCGCGGTTACAGGGCAATTCGCGGCTGCGATGTTCCATGTCGATCGCATCAATTAATACGTAGACCGCAGGCGGCAGTTTGCGCTCGGTGGTAAGCGACGCCAGCGCGGGCCAGACGGGCATGCTTTCGGCCCAGAACTGCCCGTCGAGCAGCACCGCCAGCGGACGTTCCGGGCCGTCATCCCCGGTGGTGAAAATCCAGACGCGACGGCGGTTTTTCAGGCGCGCGCTTTCCCATTCAATGCAGATCGGCGCCTTGAAGGGCGTTTTGGGCTGATTCCAGCCGGGCTGAACGGGCGCGTCCGGCATCTCCAGCGCCGAGACGGCATGACCGCGCCCGCCGCGCCAGCTCTGCGGATTCAGCGGATCGGAAACCGCGTGCGGCAGCAGCCTGCGCCAGCCTTCGCGCAGCGCCATGCGGTCCGGCAGTTCGCCTTCAAACACGGTATCGGCAAAATCGTTTTCATTTTCAGAAGGGATAAAACAGTAGCTCCCGCGCCACTCGGGGCTGAATTCGCCCTGCCACTGCCAGACGTTGGTATCCGGGATGCGCTCAAGGGACTGCGGACGGGCATTTTGATGGTGATCGGTCACGCCGGTAACGTAGAGCCAGACGCGTTTGACCGATGAGGTTTTCTGCGTGCCTGCCGGATCCCGCCACCAGAAGGTGACGCGACAGTTCTCCTTCAGACGTTCCCATTCAGGTCCGTTTTTCGACTGCCACCACGCTTCACTTCCGGTTGTTAACGTCGTCACCCTTATAACCCCATGTTTAACAGACTTTTTTGTTTCAGAGCAAATTTTATTGATAATATTATTGATAACTATTTGCATTTGCAATAGCGTAATGCCCGCGCTGTGGGAAGCGCGCTCATTAAATAACCATAAAAGCGGGACGTACAATGAATAAGAAGATTCACTCTCTGGCCTTGCTGGTCAATTTAGGGATTTATGGTGTCGCGCTGCCCGCCGTGGCAGACGACAACACCGCCTCTGCGCAGCACGAAGACACTATGGTGATCACCGCCGCCGAGCAGAATTTACAGGCGCCGGGCGTGTCGACCATCACCGCCGACGAGATCCGCAAAAACCCGCCCGCGCGCGACGTGGCGGAAATCATCCGCACCATGCCGGGCGTTAACCTCACCGGGAACTCCACCAGCGGCCAGCGTGGAAACAACCGTCAGATTGACATTCGCGGCATGGGGCCGGAAAACACCCTGATCCTGATCGACGGCAAGCCGGTCACCAGCCGCAACTCTATTCGTCTGGGCTGGCGCGGCGAGCGTGACACCCGCGGCGATACCGGCTGGGTGCCACCGGAGATGATCGAGCGCATCGAAGTGATCCGCGGTCCGGCCGCCGCGCGCTACGGCAACGGCGCGGCAGGCGGCGTGGTGAACATCATCACCAAAAAATTCGACGACCAGTGGCACGGCTCCTGGAACACCTACCTGAACGCGCCAGAGCACAAGGACGAAGGTTCCACCAAACGCACCAACTTCAGCCTGAGCGGCCCGCTGGGCGGCGACTTCAGCTTCCGCATGTTCGGTAACCTGGACAAAACCCAGGCCGACGCGTGGGACATCAACCAGGGTCACCAGTCTGACCGAACCGGTGCCTACGCCGACACGCTGCCCGCGGGCCGTGAAGGGGTGGAAAATAAAGACATCAACGGCGTGGTGCGCTGGGACTTCGCGCCCATGCAGTCTCTGGAATTTGAGGCGGGCTACAGCCGCCAGAACAACCTCTACGCCGGTGATACCCAGAATACCAACAACGACAACAGCTCCAGCGGTCTGGTGAAAAAGAACTACGGCAAAGAGACCAACCGTATCTATCGCCAGAACTTCGCGGTAACCTGGAACGGCGGCTGGGATAACGGCATTACCACCAGCAACTGGGCGCAGTACGAGCACACCCGCAACTCCCGTCTGGGCGAAGGGCTGGCGGGCGGTCTGGAAGGCCTGTTCAACAGTAATAAATTCACCGACACCGATCTGGCCGACGTGATGCTGCACAGTGAAATCAACCTGCCGATTGATTTCCTCGTTAACCAGAACCTGACGCTCGGCACCGAGTGGAACCAGCAGCGCATGAAGGACTCGACCTCCTTCACCCAAACCCAGCAGGGCGGCACCATTCCGGGCATGAGCAACGACCGCAGCCCGTACACCTCGGCGGAGATTTTCTCCCTGTTCGCCGAAAACAACATGGAGCTGACCGACAGCACCATGCTGACCCCTGCCCTGCGCTTCGACCACCACACTATCGTCGGCAACAACTGGAGCCCATCCCTGAACCTGTCGCAGGGTCTGGGGGATGACTTCACGCTGAAGATGGGGATCGCCCGCGCCTATAAGGCGCCGAGCCTGTACCAGACCAACCCGAACTACCTGCTCTACAGCAAAGGCCAGGGCTGCTACGCCAGCTCCGACGGCGTGGGCTGCTACATGATGGGTAACGACGACCTGAAGGCCGAAACCAGCATCAACAAAGAGATTGGCCTGGAGTGGAAACGCGAAGGCTGGCTGGCGGGCGTCACCTGGTTCCGCAACGACTACCGCGACAAGATTGAAGCGGGCTACGCGCCGATTGGCCAGACTTCTTCCGGTAAAGTGCAGACGGATATCTACCAGTGGGAAAACGTACCGAAAGCGGTGGTCGAAGGGCTGGAAGGCTCCCTGAACGTGCCGGTCAGCGACACGATCAACTGGACCAACAACATCACCTACATGCTGCAGAGCAAGAACAAGGAGACCGGCGACCGTCTGTCGATCATTCCAGAGTACACGCTTAACTCGACCCTGAGCTGGCAGGTGCATCAGGACGTGTCGCTCCAGTCGACCTTCACCTGGTACGGCAAGCAGCAGCCGAAGAAGTACAACTACAAAGGTCAGCCGGTGACCGGGTCTGAGAAAGACGAAGTCAGCCCGTACAGCATCGTTGGCCTGAGCGCGACCTGGGATATGACCAAAAACGTTAGTCTGACCGGCGGCGTTGATAACGTCTTCGACAAACGCCAGTGGCGCGCGGGTAATGCCCAGACGACCGGAAATGCCACCACCGGTGCATATATGTACGGTGCGGGAGCGTATACGTATAATGAGCCGGGCCGTACCTGGTACATGAGCGTGAATACGCGATTCTAAGGTAAAAACAAAACGGCAACCCAGTTGCCGTTTTTAGTGTTTGCCCCCTCTCCCCATGGGAGAGGGCCGGGGTGAGGGCATCAGGCCGCACAATTCTGAAGGGAAAAACATGCACACAACCCACACCACGTTCATTCTTGCCGGCCACACCGTCCACCACGTCACCTTCGCCCCCACCACCTTCACCGATGCCGATCTCCTCTGGCTCCCCCACCACGCAGAGCTTTCAAACGCCGGAAGCAAACGCAAAGCCGAGCATCTGGCAGGCCGCATCGCCGCCGCGCATGCGCTCGGTGCGATACATGAACGCGCGATCCCCGGCATCGGCCCCAGCGGCGAACCGCTCTGGCCGAAAGGGGTTTCGGGGAGCATTACCCACAGCGGCACGCAGGCGATGGCGGTTATCGTCCCTCATCCTGATGCGCTCGTAGGTATTGATTACGAAGCCATTCTTCCAGACCACGAAGCCCGCGAAATCCAGGACGGCATGATTGATGCGCAGGAGGCGATATGCCTGACTCACTCGGGCTACCCTTTTGCGCTGGCGCTGACGCTCGCTTTTAGCGCCAAAGAGAGTTTGTTTAAAGCCCTCTTCCCGAAGGTAAAAATTTACATGGGGTTTGAGTGGGCGAGAGTCACTGAGTTATCGGAAAAAACAATCACGCTGGCGCTTTCGCACCCTGCTGGAGACTATCCTGAAGGTAAACGCTTCACCCTCGTCTGGCAGCATAATGATGGGAACGTGTGGACGCTGCTAAAAGCCTGATGGCGCTGCGCTTATCAGGCCTACGGTAAACCGATTTTGTAGGCCGGGTAAGGCATCGCCGCCACCCGGCTTGAGGGCGACGGCGATGCATTTATAGGCTATTCAGCTCAAATCTCAAACATCCGGGAACATCACGCTATTCCCCGGCGCTTCCCTGTGCAGATGGATAAAGTTCAGGTGCCGTTCATACTGGTCCAGAATGTCCGTAATCACCTGCTCTTTGCTGTAGTCCATTAAATCATTCCCCTGGCTCCCTTCCAGCAGGAAGGTCTCAAGCCGGTAGTAGGTCGATTTCCCGCTGCGCGCCCGGTAGGTAAATCCGGGTACTGAATACTGCTGCGGCCAGATCTGATAAACAAAGTTCTGCTCGTCGCCCATGTGCACCAGCAGATCCAGGTGCCCCAGGGTCTCTCCCTCCTCCGGCGGCAGGTTTTTCAGCTCCACGTAGGCCCCACGCAGCTTCAGCTCCTGCGCGACCTCTTCCATCGCCGGGAAGCAGACCGTCTCCATCATCTGTTTGGTGTAGCGCGTGCCCGGGTAGTTCATCAGGCGCGAGAGGCGTTTCTTCCAGCTCAGCCTGTCCTGCGCGCCCATCGGACGCGGTGCGGTGTCGCGGCTGGCGCTGACGCGGCGGTAGTCTTCCACCTTGAGCGATTTATACAGCCCGGCCATCACGAAGAAGATGACGAAGCTGAACGGCAGTCCCATGATCACCGTGGTGTTCTGCAGCGCCGAAATGCCGTTGGTCATCAGCATGCCGAGCGTCAGCAGGCCGATGGCGATGGACCAGAAGATGCGCAGCCAGTTTGGCGCGTCGCTGTTGATATCTTTGAGCTTCGAGGTGAAGTTGCCCAGCACCAGCGCGCCGGAATCCGCCGAGGTGACGTAGAACAGCAGGCCGGTGATGGTCGCCACGGAGGCGCTAAAGGTAAACGCCGGGTACTGCGCCAGCAGGCTGTAGAAGCCGCGCTCCGGGTGCGCCATCGCTTCCTGCGCGAAGGTTGCATTGCCGTGGATGATCTCATGCAGCGCGCTGTTGCCGAAAATCGACAGCCACAGCAGGGTAAAGGTGAACGGGATAATCAGCGTGCCCATCACGAACTGGCGGATGGTGCGGCCACGCGAAATACGCGCCAGGAACAGGCCGACAAACGGCGACCACGCCACCCACCACGCCCAGAAGAACAGCGTCCAGTTGTTCATCCATTCTACCGGGCGGTCGAAGGCGAAGCTGTTCAGCGTCATGCCCATAAAGCGGTTTACGTAGTCGCCCACGTTGAGCACTAAGGCATTGAGCAGGAACGAGGTATCGCCCATAAACAGCACGAACAGGATCAGGCCCAGCGCCAGCGCCACGTTCAGCTCGGAGAGCACGCGGATGCCTTTATCGACGCCCGACGTCACCGAGATGGTGGCGATAATGACGGAGAGCGCGATCAGCGCCGCTTTGGCCGCCATCGAATCCGGGATATCAAACAGCACGCTCAGCCCGTAGTTGAGCTGCACCACGCCAATCCCGAGGGTCGTCGCGATACCAAAGATGGTGCCGATCACCGCCGCAATATCGACGCTGTGGCCAATCGGGCCGTTAATCTTTTTACCGAAGATCGGGTACAGCGCGGAGCGGATGGTGAGAGGTAAATTATAACGATAGCTAAAGTATCCGAGCGCCATGCCCATCAGGGCGTACATCGACCAGCCCGTCAGGCCGTAGTGGAACAGCGTCCAGACCATCGCCTGGCGCGCGGCCTCCATCGTCTGCCCTGCCCCTTCCGGCGGCTGCATATACTGCGTAACCGGTTCCGCCACGGAGAAGAACATCAGGTCGATGCCGATGCCCGCGGCAAACAGCATCGCGGCCCAGCTCAGCAGGCTGAACTCGGGCTTGGACTGCTCAGGCCCGAGCTTCACCGAGCCGAAGCGCGAGCAGGCAATGCAGACCACGAACACGATATAGAGCGTCGCGGCCAGCAGATAGTACCAGCCGAAGGTCTTCGACACCCAGTTCAGGGTGCGCCCAATCCACTCGGCAGAAAAATCACGAAAGAAGATGGTCGTCAGGGAAAACAACAAAATCAGCCCGGCGGAAGTATAAAAAACGACCGGGTTGATTTTGTCTTTTTCTCTGTCTTGTGAAAGGTCTGTCATCCAGTATCCCCACTGTTTTTGTAACTATTGAAATCCAAATCCGCAACAATTAAGACACATTTTATATTGAACGTCCAATCAAAAACCGCTTTAATGTATTACCAACGCTGATGAATGGAGTGGCAAAAATGCCCAAAGTGGGGATGCAGCCGATCCGGCGCAGGCAGCTTATCGACGCCACGCTGGAAGCAATAAATGAAGTGGGAATGCATGACGCGACGATCGCGCAGATCGCCCGTCGGGCGGGCGTTTCCACGGGGATCATCAGTCACTACTTCAAAGACAAAAACGGTCTGCTGGAAGCGACCATGCGCGACATCACCGGCCAGCTGCGCGACGCGGTTTTGAGCCGCTTACGCGCCCTGCCGGACGGTAGCGCGGAGCAGCGCCTGCAGGCAATTGTCGGCGGCAATTTTGATGAAACCCAGACCAGCGGCGCGGCAATGAAGGCCTGGCTGGCCTTCTGGGCGAGCAGCATGCACCAGCCGATGCTCTACCGCCTGCAGCAGGTGAGCAGCCGTCGCTTGTTGTCAAACCTGGTGTACGAGTTCCGCCGTGAGCTGCCGCGCGAACAGGCCGAAGAGGCGGGCTACGGCCTGGCGGCGCTGATCGACGGGCTGTGGCTACGCGCCGCGCTGAGCGGCAAGCCGCTGGATAAGATCCTGGCGCAGTCGCTCACCAGCCACTTCATCAGCCAGCATTTACCGACCGAATAACCGAGGAGAATTTATGTCCCGAATGGCAGAACAGCAGCTTTATATCAATGGTGGTTATACCTCCGCCACCAGCGGTCGCACCTTCGAGACCATCAACCCGGCCAACGGTGAAGTTCTGGCGAGCGTACAGGCCGCCGGGAGAGAAGACGTCGATCGCGCCGTGGAAAGCGCAAAACGCGGGCAAAAAATCTGGGCGGCGATGACCGCCATGGAGCGCTCGCGCGTTCTGCGTCGCGCCGTCGATATCCTGCGCGAGCGCAACGATGAGCTGGCGAAGCTGGAAACCCTCGATACCGGTAAAGCTTATTCCGAAACCTCAACCGTCGATATCGTCACCGGCGCGGACGTGCTGGAGTACTACGCGGGGCTGATCCCGGCGCTGGAAGGCAGCCAGATCCCGCTGCGTGAGACCTCGTTCGTCTACACCCGCCGCGAGCCGCTGGGCGTGGTGGCGGGTATCGGCGCGTGGAACTACCCGATCCAGATCGCCCTGTGGAAATCCGCCCCGGCGCTGGCGGCGGGCAACGCAATGATCTTCAAGCCGAGCGAAGTGACGCCGCTCACCGCCCTGAAGCTCGCAGAAATCTACACCGAAGCGGGCGTTCCGGACGGCGTGTTTAACGTCCTGCCGGGCGTGGGCGCGGAGACTGGCCAGTACCTGACCGAGCATCCGGGCATCGCGAAAGTCTCCTTCACCGGCGGCGTCGCCAGCGGCAAAAAGGTGATGGCCAACTCGGCGGCCTCGTCCCTGAAAGAGGTGACGATGGAGCTGGGCGGTAAATCCCCGCTGATTATTTTCGACGACGCCGATCTGGATCTCGCGGCAGACATCGCCATGATGGCGAACTTCTTCAGCTCCGGCCAGGTGTGCACCAACGGCACCCGCGTGTTCGTGCCCGCGAAATTCAAGGTCGCGCTTGAGCAGAAAATCGTCGAGCGCGTGGGCCGCATCCGCGCGGGCGATCTGTTCGACGAACGCACCAACTTCGGCCCGATGGTCAGCTTCCCGCACCGCGACAGCGTGCTGCGCTACATCGCCAAAGGCAAAGAGGAAGGCGCGCGCGTGCTGTGCGGCGGCGACGTGCTGAAGGGCGAAAGCTTCGACAACGGCGCGTGGGTTGCCCCGACCGTGTTCACCGACTGCACCGACGAGATGACCATCGTGCGCGAAGAGATATTCGGCCCGGTGATGTCCATCCTCACCTATGAAAGCGAAGAAGAAGCGATCCGCCGCGCCAACGACACCGACTACGGTCTGGCGGCGGGCATCGTCACTGCCGACCTGAACCGCGCGCACCGCGCCATTCATCAGCTCGAAGCGGGCATCTGCTGGATCAACACCTGGGGTGAATCCGCCGCAGAAATGCCGGTCGGCGGCTACAAACACTCCGGCATTGGCCGCGAGAACGGCGTGATGACGCTGCAGAGCTACACCCAGGTGAAGTCCATCCAGGTTGAGATGGGTAAATTCCAGTCCATATTTTAACCGGGAGGTTTATTTGCAATTTGACTACATCATTATCGGGGCCGGCTCTGCCGGCAACGTGCTGGCAACGCGACTGACTGAAGATCCGAACACCACCGTCCTGCTGCTTGAGGCGGGCGGGCCGGACTACCGCTTTGACTTCCGCACCCAAATGCCCGCCGCGCTGGCGTTTCCGCTGCAGGGCAAGCGCTACAACTGGGCGTATGAAACCGAGCCAGAGCCTTACATGAACAACCGCCGCATGGAGTGCGGACGCGGCAAAGGGCTGGGCGGCTCGTCGCTGATCAACGGCATGTGCTACATCCGCGGTAACGCGATGGATCTCGATAACTGGGCCAAAGAATCTGGCCTTGAGCACTGGAGCTACCTCAACTGCCTGCCCTACTACCGCAAGGCAGAGACGCGCGACGTGGGGCCGAACGACTATCACGGCGGCGACGGTCCGGTGAGCGTTACTACCTCGAAACCGGGCGTGAACCCGTTGTTCGAGGCGATGGTGGAGGCGGGCGTGCAGGCGGGCTATCCGCGCACCGACGATCTTAACGGCTATCAGCAGGAAGGCTTCGGCCCGATGGACCGCACGGTCACGCCGCAGGGCCGACGCGCCAGCACCGCGCGCGGCTATCTGGATCAGGCGAAACCGCGCCCAAACCTGACCATCCGCACCCACGCCATGACCGATCGCATCCTCTTTGAGGGCAAGCGCGCGGTGGGCGTCGAGTGGCTAGAGGGTGAAAGCACCATCCCATCCAAAGCGACGGCAAAAAAAGAAGTGCTGCTGAGTGCCGGGGCGATTGCCTCTCCGCAGATCCTCCAGCGTTCCGGCGTGGGCAGCGCTGACCTGCTGAAACAGTTCGATATCCCGCTGGTACACGATCTGCCCGGCGTGGGCGAAAACCTGCAGGATCACCTGGAGATGTACCTCCAGTACGAATGCAAAGAGCCGGTCTCCCTCTACCCTGCCCTACAGTGGTGGAACCAGCCGAAGATTGGTGCCGAGTGGCTGTTTGGCGGCATCGGCGTGGGCGCGAGCAACCACTTCGAAGCGGGTGGGTTTATCCGCAGCCGTGAAGAGTTTGAATGGCCGAACATTCAGTACCACTTCCTGCCGGTAGCGATTAACTACAACGGCTCGAACGCGGTTAAAGAGCACGGCTTCCAGTGCCACGTTGGCTCCATGCGCTCCCCGAGCCGCGGCCACGTGCGCATCAAGTCCCGCGATCCGCACCAGCATCCGGCGATCCTGTTCAACTATATGTCACACGAGCAGGACTGGCAGGAGTTCCGCGACGCTATCCGCATCACCCGCGAGATCATGCACCAGCCCGCGCTGGACAAATATCGCGGTCGCGAAATCAGCCCGGGTATCGAATGCCAGACCGACGAGCAGCTCGACGAGTTCGTGCGTAACCACGCCGAAACCGCCTTCCACCCGTGCGGCACCTGCAAAATGGGCTATGACGAGATGGCGGTGGTCGACGGCGAAGGCCGCGTTCACGGGCTGGAAGGGCTGCGCGTGGTGGATGCGTCGATCATGCCACAGATCATCACCGGCAACCTGAACGCCACCACTATTATGATTGGCGAAAAAATTGCCGACGCGATCCGCGGGCTTGAGCCGCTGGCGAAGAGCACGGCGGCGTATTATGTGGCGAACGGGGCGCCGGTTCGTCAGGCACGACAGAAAGTCTAAAATCCTGCCCTCTCCTTAAAAGGAGAGGGTTTTCAATACTTCCCTTCATTACGATAATATTTTTTCGCCAGCTATAAGAAATAAATATTAGCCTGCAATTATTTTGTTTATTTAAAAGTCGATTGACACTGTTCCCGCAACTCAACTATGTTTAATCGAATGTCGCTCCACCTGAAATATACAATATATTCAAACCTGAAATTAAAGATATTCTTATTATTCTTTAATTTGTCCCTGCCTTTATTTTTGCATCACACAACAGTGAGATAAGATCATGAATAATAGTGCAAACAAAGTTGTTGTTATCACCGGTGCCAGCAGCGGTATTGGTGAGGCCATTGCCCTTCATCTGGCAAATAAACCTTTTTCTCTGGTTCTGGTTGCCCGTCGTCTGGAGAGAATTAACGCCCTGGTGGATCGCATTATTCAGCAGGGCGGCCAGGCGATTGCCGTGAAGGCAGACGTGACCCGACAGGAGGAGGTTCAGCGCGCGATTGACGCTGCCGTTGCCGCATACCAGCGCGTCGACGTACTGATCAACAACGCGGGCTTTATGGCGATTGCCCCCCTCAGCGAGCTGAAAACCGACGAGTGGGACCGGATGATCGATACCAATGTCAAAGGCGTGCTGTACGGTATCGCAGCGGCATTCCCGGTATTCCAGTGCCAGGGGAGCGGACACTTTATTAACGTGGCCTCCGTGGCGGGTATCAAGGTCCTTGCCCCCGGCGGCGTGGTGTACAGCGCCACGAAATTCGCCGTCCGCGCCCTGAGTGAAGGCTTACGTCAGGAAGCGGGGAAAACCGTTCGGA
This sequence comes from Enterobacter sp. 940_PEND, assembly GCF_001059415.1. Classification (NCBI taxonomy): domain Bacteria; kingdom Pseudomonadati; phylum Pseudomonadota; class Gammaproteobacteria; order Enterobacterales; family Enterobacteriaceae; genus Enterobacter; species Enterobacter sp. 940_PEND. Next base: position 89,210 of record NZ_JUMS01000078.1, on the reverse strand, counting down.
CGACCCTTATTTCCCCCGGCGCCGTTGAAAGCGAGCTACAGTTTGGCAGCTCTGATGCCCCGAGCAAACAGTTCCTGCATGAATTTTATAAGCAGGCTATTCCGGCAGAGTCGATTGCCAGAGCCGTATTATTTGCTATCGAACAGCCTGGCGACGTTGATGTAAATGAAATAATTGTCCGTCCTACGCAGGAAGAATTTTAGCATGAGTTAAATAACGCTGAATGAGGTGTCATTATGATTAAATCATTAACGTCCCTGTCAGATTTAAATATGCGATCGGGTGCCGACATTCTCCTTGAAGTACTGGAGAGTGAAGGTGTGGAATATATTTTTGGGAACCCCGGCACCACAGAACTCCCGCTCATTGATGCCCTTCTTCGCCATGAAAATATTCACTATATTCTGGCACTCCAGGAGAGCAGCGTGGTCGCCATTGCCGACGGCTACGCGAAAGCCTCCGGCAAGACCGGTTTTATCAATTTGCATACCGCCAGCGGTCTTGGGCACGGCATGGGGAATCTCATTAATTCGCGGATCATGAAAACGCCGCTGGTTGTCACCGTCGGGCAGCAGGATACCCGGCACTACGTGCGCGACCCGCTCCTGTACGATGACATTGTCTCCATTGGCTCGCCGGTGGTGAAATGGGCGCAGGAGGTCACCAGCGCCGATCAGCTCCCGGTTCTTGTGCGCCGGGCCTTTCATGCCGCCAGCTACCCCCCCGCGGGTCCGGTGCTGCTATCCCTGCCAATGAACGTGATGGAAGAGCTCAGCGACGCCGGGATACAAACGGCCTCTAAAGTGAACTACCACACCGTGGCGGGCTCGCTGGACGAACTGGCGCAGGCGCTCAGCGAAGTTACCCCCGGCAGGATCATGATTGTGGCGGGGGATGAAGTTCACTCCAGCGGCTCGACGCAGGAGATTGTCCAGCTTGCTGAAGCGCTAGGCGCCCACGTCTACGGCTCCTCCTGGCCGTTGAATTTGCCCTTCCCCACGCAGCACGCGCTCTGGCGAGGCAATATGCCCACCACCGCAAATGAAATCGCCAGCGTCGTTAATGCCTACGATGCGGTGTTTATCATCGGCGGCAGAAGCCTGATTACCATTTTGTATAGCGAGGGCGAGGCCATTCCGCAAACCTGCGCGGTGTATCAGCTCTCGGCGGATATGAACGAACTTGGCCGCACCTACGCCACCCGCCTCTCGGTGATGGGGGATATAAAACTCTCCCTGAAGGAACTGCTGCCGAAGCTTGAGCAGCGCCGGGTGGCAAGCAAATTGACGCATCAGCGGCTGCTCAAAGCGGCACGCGCTGAACGTGAAAAAGAGTGGCAACTGCAGGAAGAGCGTCTGGCAGCCGAGCGGCTGCGCCCGGCGATTTCGCCGATGGTCGCGGCCTACGAGGTGATAAAGTCCGTTCCGCCGGGCACCACGATTGTCGACGAGGCGATAGCAACGGCCAGACACGTTCGCCGGTTTATCTCCGACCAGCAGCACCCGCGCTACTACTTTATGCGCGGCGGCGGTCTGGGCTGGGGAATGCCTGCAGCAGTAGGGCACTCGCTGGGGCTGGGACGCGAGCCGGTAGTGTGTCTGGTTGGCGACGGCGCCTCCCTGTACTCGCCGCAGGCGCTCTGGACGGCGGCGCACGAAAATCTGCCCGTCACCTTTATCGTGATGAATAACCTGGAGTACAACATCCTGAAAAACTTCATGAAGGGACAGCCGGGCTACAGTTCGACAAAGCTGGGTCGCTTTATCGGGATGGATCTGATTAACCCGCGAATTGATTTCCAGTCGCTGGGCGCCGCGATGGGTATCCGCTGCTGCCGGGTGACCCAGGCCGCGGATATCGCCACGGCGGTGACGCAGGGGCTACAGTCCGGAAAAACGAATTTGATCGAAATTGCCATTTCCGCAGATTGATCGACCGTTTCAGATGTACCCTACATAAAACACTTATAACCGAAACGCCTCAAGCCGCTTAATCTGCCGCCCTTCCCCGTCAAAATTCTCCGCCGCCAGCCAGGCGCGCAGCTCGGCGTCTCTTTGCGGCCACTCGCCGTCAATAATAGAAAGCATATCGCTGTCGCGGTTGCGCCCTTTGCGCACCAGCTTCTGGCGCAGGCGTCCTTCCCAGACAAACCCCAGCCGCTCCGCCGCGCTGCGCGACGCAATGTTCATGGAATCGCACTTCCACTCGACGCGCCGGTAGCCGTGCTCAAACGCATTTTTCAGCAGCAGCCACACCGTTTCGGTGCCCATCCGGGTTCCTTTCATCCTGCGCGACCAGGTCACGTGACCAATTTCCACCGACCCCAGCAGCCGCTCGTTAGCCATATAGCTCACCAGCCCCACCGCGCGTTCGGTGCGTAAATCAATGACGGCAAACGGCACCAGCTCATCGTCCATCACCTTAGCCACGATCCAGTGGGCGGTGGCTTCCACGCTCGCTGGCTGCGTGCTGGCAAGCCACGTCCAGTCGCTGTCGTCGCCCAGCGCGTAGGCCTCATAGAGATCGGCCGCGTGGCGATCGGCATCCAGCGGCTCCAGGCGGCAATACTGGCCGAACAGCGGCGTGCGGGTTAATACGCGCGCGCCTCTCCAGTCCGGAACGATATCGTTAACGGTTTGACCATGTTGATTGATTTCGGGCACGGCGGTGACTCCCTGAAAGGTAAGGAGTTTGTTATAGCAGGTTAAAAAGCGGGCGAAAAGCAGCGTATTTTAATAGCCCGAGCGCATGCGATATTCCCGCAAGATATAAGCAAAGCTGAATTTCGACTTTGCGGAATGTCAGAGTCGACCTAACGTAGCGGAGCATAAAACAATCACAATATATTCTTCTCAGGGATCGCTATGACGAAAAAACTGTTGCCGTTACTGGTGCTGGCTGCGCTCTCAGGCGTTGTCCACGCCGCTACTCCGCCCAACACGCTGGTTGTTGCCCAGGGGCTGGATGACATCGTGAGCCTCGACCCGGCCGAAGCCAACGAGCTTTCCAGCATCCAGACCGTGCCGAGCCTGTATCAGCGTCTGGTACAGCCGGACCGCGATAACCCGGAAAAAATCACCCCGATTCTGGCAGAAAGCTGGGAAGCGGACGCGGCAGCAAAAACGCTGACGATCAAACTTAAGCCCGATGCCAGATTCGCCTCCGGCAACCCGCTGCGCCCGGAAGACGTGATTTTCTCTTACACCCGCGCCGTGACGCTGAACAAATCCCCGGCCTTTATTCTGAACGTGCTGGGCTGGGACGCGAGCAACATCGCCAGCCAGCTGAAAAAGGTGGACGATCATACCCTCCAGCTTCACTGGACGGCGGACGTTAGCCCGTCGGTGGCGCTGAATATTCTCTCCACGCCGATTGCCTCCATCGTCGATGAAAAGCAGGTTGCGGCAAACGTGAAGGATAACGACTTCGGCAACGCGTGGCTGAAAATGCACTCCGCGGGCAGCGGCGCGTTCAAAATGCGCGTCTATCAGCCGCATCAGGCCATCGTGCTGGAAGCTAACGAATCGGCACCCGGCGGCGCGCCGAAGCTCAAAAGCATCATCATTAAAAACGTCCCCGATCCGGCCTCACGCCGCCTGCTGATCCAGCAGGGTGATGCGGACGTGGCGCGCGATCTCGGAGCAGATCAGATAAGCGCCCTGGACGGCAAGCCGGGCGTTAAGGTGCTGAGCATTCCGTCCGCCGAGCAAAATTACCTGGTGTTTAACACCGGCAACAGCGCCAACCCGCTGCTGAACAACCCGGCGTTCTGGGAAGCCTCGCGCTGGCTGGTCGATTATGAAGGCATCACCAAAAATCTGCTGAAAGGCCAGTACTTTGTTCATCAGAGCTTCCTGCCGGTCGGCCTGCCGGGCGCGCTGGAAGACAACCCTTTTAAGTTTGACCCGGCAAAAGCGAAAGCCATTCTCGCCAAAGCGGGTATTAAAGACGCGCACTTCACGCTGGACGTGGAGAACAAGCCGCCGTTTATCACCATCGCCCAGTCGATGCAGGCGAGCTTTGCTCAGGGTGGCGTGAAGGTCGATTTGCTGCCTGCCGCCGGGAGCCAGGTCTATGCCCGCGTGCGCGCGAAGCAGCATCAGGCGGCGATTCGTCTGTGGATCCCGGACTACTTCGACGCGCACTCTAACGCCAGCGCCTTCGCGTGGAACGACGGTAAATCCAGCACCGTGGCCGGGCTGAACGGCTGGAAAATCCCGGAGCTGAACAAAGCCACGCTGGCGGCGGTAGCCGAGCCGGATCCGGCGAAGCGTCTGGATCTGTACAAGAAGATGCAGGAGCAGCTGCAGCAGAGCTCGCCGTACGTGTTCGTCGATCAGGGCAAAACCCAGATCGTGGTGCGCGATAACGTGAAGGGGTATCAGCAGGGGCTGAACGCGGATATGGTCTGGTACGACCGCGTCACGAAGTAGCCCTTCTCCTTCTCCCGTGGGAGAGGGGGCCGTCCGTGCTTATTTTCAGTTTTTGTAGGCCGGGTAAGGCGAAGCCGCCACCCGGCATGAAGAGATTTCCCATGCCACATCTTTCCACCCGCGTGCTTCAGGGTCTGCTGACCCTGCTGCTCACGCTCTTCGGGCTGCTGCTCGTCACGTTTGCGCTCTCAGCGTTTTCACCTGTCGATCGCGTGCTGCAGATCGTCGGCGATCACGCCAGCCAGTCAACCTACGATCAGGTTCGCCACCAGCTTGGGCTGGATCGTCCCCTGCCCGTGCAGTTCTGGCACTACCTGCAAAACCTCGCCCACGGTGATTTAGGCACCGCCAGCGCCACCGGGCAACCGGTGCTGCAGGACCTGCTGCACGCGTTCCCCGCCACGCTGGAGCTGGCCACGCTGGCGTTAATCATCGGCGCCGTGCTCGGCGTGATTGCCGGAGTGCTGTGCGCCCGCTACGCCGGTTCGCCGCTCGATCTCGCCATCAGAACGCTAACCCTGCTCGGCAACTCGGTACCGATTTTCTGGCTCGGCCTGCTGATGCTGGCCCTGTTCTACGCGAAGCTGCAGTGGAGCGCGGGTCCCGGCAGGCTGGACGATATCTGGCAGTTCACCGTCGAGCCGCGCACCGGCTTTGCGCTGGTGGATACCTGGCTTTCCGGCGACCGCGAGGCGTTCCGCAACGCCCTCAGCCACCTGGTGCTGCCGGTGCTGCTGCTGGCCTATTACTCGCTGGCGAGCATCACGCGTCTGACGCGTTCCGCCTGCCTGAGCGAAATGAACAAAGAGTACATCCTGCTTGCCCGCGCCAAGGGCGCCGGGGAGATGACCATTCTGCTGCGCCACGTGCTGCCGAACATTCGCGGTACCCTGCTGACGGTAATCGCTCTCGCCTACACCAGCATGCTGGAAGGTGCGGTATTAACCGAAACCGTCTTCTCCTGGCCGGGGATCGGGCGCTACCTCACCACCGCCCTGTTCGCCGGAGATACCACCGCCGTCATGGGCGGCACGCTGCTGATTGGCGTCTGCTTTGTACTCATTAATAACCTTACCGACCTGCTTGTGCGGGCGACCGATCCCAGGGTGCGCTGATGCCGTTTTATCTCTTCTTACGCCGCCTGCGCCGCTCCCCTGCTGCGTTTTGCGGGCTGGTAGCCATCGCGCTGCTGGGGGTTATCGCCCTGTTCGCGCCCTGGCTGGCACCGCTTGATCCGAACTGGCAGGACGCCGCCGCGCGCCTGCAGGCACCGAACAGCCAGCACTGGCTGGGCACCGACAGCTACGGGCGCGACCTGCTTTCGCGCCTGATTTACGGTACCCGCCCGGCGCTCGGGCTGGTGGCGTTAGTTACCGTAATCACCCTTCCCGCCGGGCTGCTGGTGGGGATTTTGTCCGGCTACTACGGCGGCTGGCTGGAGCGCATCCTGATGCGTTTTACCGACGTGGTAATGTCGATGCCGCGTCTGATCCTCGCCTTCGCGTTTGTGGCGATGCTTGGCCCGGGGCTGGTCAACGGCGCGCTGGCGCTGGCCTTAACCACCTGGCCCGCCTACGCGCGGCAGGCGCGGAGCGAGATCCAGCGTCTGCGCCACAGCGACTACCTCGCCGCCGCCGAGATGATGGGCATTCGCGGCCCGCGCCTGCTGGTCGGCCATATTCTGCCCCTGTGCCTGCCGTCCGCGATTGTGCGGCTGGCGCTGGATCTTGCGGGGATTATTCTGGCGGCCGCCGGGCTGGGCTTCCTCGGTCTTGGCGCGCGTCCGCCGATGGCCGAATGGGGCGCGATGATTGCCGACGGTATGCAGGTGATTTTCGACCAGTGGTGGATAGCCGCCATTCCGGGCGGGGCGATTCTGTTTGCCAGCCTGGCCTTTAACCTGCTGGGCGACGGCCTGCGCGACGTACTGGAGCCGCAGCATGACTGAACAACTCGTCATCGTCGATGCGCTGAATATCGACTACCCCGCCGCGCGCGTGGTCAACAACCTCAGCTTCACGCTGGGCAACGAGCGGCTGGCGCTGGTGGGGGAATCCGGCTCGGGCAAATCAATGTCCGCCCGCGCCCTGATGGGACTGGTGCGTAAGCCCGGCATCGTGAGCGCGAACCGGCTTAACGTGCTCGGCAACGACCTGCTGACCCAGAGCACCCGCCGCTGGCAGGCGCTGCGCGGCAACGGGATTGCTATGGTCCTGCAGGACCCGCGCTACGCGCTGAATCCGGCGCAAAACGTCGCCGCTCAGCTTGATGAGGCGCTGACCCTGCACCAGCGCCTGCCCCGCGCCGAGCGCCTGGCGCGCATTCACGACATCATCCGCGCCGTCGGGCTCAACGAACATGTCCTCCAGCGTTATCCCGGCGAACTCTCCGGGGGCATGGGCCAGCGGGTGATGATCGCGATTGCGCTGATCAACAACCCGCAGGTGCTGATTGCCGACGAACCGACCTCCGCGCTGGATGCGCGCCTGCGCAACCAGATCCTCGAGCTGCTGGTGCAGCAGTGCGAAGAACGCCAGATGGCGATGCTGTTAATCAGCCACGATCTGCCGCTGGTGGCGGAGCACTGTGACCGCGTGCTGGTGATGTATCAGGGCGAAAAGGTGGATGAGATGACGGCGAGCCAGCTCCCGCAGGCGACGCATCCGTACACGCAAACCCTGTGGACCTGTCGTCCAGACGCCCATACTTATGGACAGATGCTGCCGACGCTCGACCGTTCACAGCCGTGGAAGGAGGCCAACGATGGCGCTCGTTGAGGTTAACCAGGTGCAGGTCACCTTCGGGGAAAAAACGGCGGTCTCCGCCGCCAGCTTTAGTATTGAGAGAGGCGAGACGTTCAGCCTGATTGGCGAATCCGGCTGCGGGAAATCGACTATTCTGCGCGTGCTGGCGGGATTGCAGCGCGAGTGGAACGGCCGCATTTCGATCCTGGGAGAGGCGCTACGGCCAGGGCGCCGTTTTGAAGGCGAGCTTCGCCGCAACGTGCAGATGGTGTTTCAGGATCCGTGGGCGTCGCTGCACCCAAACCACACCGTTGCGCGCACCCTGTCGGAGCCGTTAAGCATCCACGGCGAAACGCAGGTTGCGGAAAAGGTGGCGGATGCGCTGCAGCAGGTGGGGCTTTTCGCCGATGCGGGCAGGCGTTATCCGCACCAGCTTTCCGGCGGCCAGCGCCAGCGCGTGGCGATTGCCCGCGCGCTGCTGCTGCGCCCGCAGCTTCTGCTGCTGGACGAGCCGACTTCGGCGCTGGATATGTCCGTGCAGGCGGAAATTTTGAACCTGCTCAACCGCCTGAAGGCCGAGCACGGCATGACCTACCTGCTGGTGAGCCACGATGCGGACGTGATTGCGCATATGTCCGACCGGGCGGCGTTTATGGCGCACGGGGAGATCCAGAGGGTGTTTGACCGCGAGGCGATGTTACGGGGTGAGCACAGGATGGGGTAGGTAAGTGCGCGCGGCGGTGCCCGGTGGCGCTGCGCTTACCGGGCCTACGTTTCGTGCCGCGTAGATATGTTTCGTATATGCCCGGCGGCGAGCGCCGCGCGGGTTTTGCAAGCCGGGTAAGCGTCGCCGCCACCCGGCAAAACGTTACTTAAGCAGCTTCACCGTGGCGTCGATGTCGATCTCATCTTCGGTGAAGATCAGCGTCGTATTCTGGAAGGTGGTGATCGCCAGCTTCTTCACCGTGCGCATTTCGCCCGGCTTTTTCTCGGATTTCGGCTTGATGCTGTTCATCAGCAGCCCCACCGACAGCACCGCGTTCTCTTTGTCGATTTTGGTATCAGCCGGCTCTTCTTCGTTAAACACCACGAAGGATTTGATCGAGGAGAGCTTCACGCGCTCGCCAGCAATAAAGAGATGTTTGCTTTCGGGGATCACCTTCACCGCATAGGCGGAAAGTCCTTTGTTGTTGGTGGTCGGCTCGAAGGTCACCGCGGCATCTTTCTTAATCAGATCGGGGTTCGCGACCTTAATCACATGAAAATAGCGGTTGTCGCCGTTTTCATCTTTGATAAATCCAAAGCCTTTATCTTTAAACCACGTTGTGATTGTACCGTTCATCGCTGTTACCGCCTGTCAGATCGTAATGACTAAAGTTTTGCAGCGCGCAGTGTAATGCACAATGACGGAGGAGACAAAAAAAAGCCCCTGCACGGGGGCAGGGGAAAACTCATGTCAGAGCTTATTAGAATTTAATTAAACACCATCCCACCATCGATGAGCAGAGACTGGCCGGTCATGTAGTCGGAGTCCGGGCCTGCCAGGTATGAAACGCAGGCGGCGACATCTTCCGGCTCGGACAGGCGGCCAAGCGTAATGCGTTTGGCAAAGGTTTCGGTCCCATAGCCGAGCGGTTTACCCGCCGCCTCGGAGACCTGACGGTCGATTTCCGCCCACATCGGCGTTTTGACGATGCCAGGGCAGTAGGCGTTAACGGTGATCCCCAGCGGCGCGAGATCCCGTGCAGCGGTCTGGGTTAAGCCGCGCACCGCGAACTTGCTGGAACTGTAGACCGCCAGCTCCGGGTTGCCGGTGTGGCCCGCCTGGGAGCAGGCGTTGATGATCTTGCCGCCGTGCCCCTCTTTGCGGAAGGCGTCAATCGCGGCCTGGATCCCCCAGATCACCCCTTTCACGTTAATGTTGTAAACCTTGTCGACAATGTCCGGCGTGATGGATTCTATGGGGGTAGACGGCGCAATCCCGGCGTTATTCACGATCACGTTAAAGCCGCCCAGCGTGGTGCGCGCTTTCTCCACCGCCGCAAACACCTGTTCGCGGTCAGAGACATCGACCTTCACGGCGACGGCGTTGCCGCCGTTACGGATGATTTCATCGGCGACGGCTCTTGCCGTCTCAACGTTATAGTCGGCGATGGCGACGGCAAAACCGTCTTTCACCAGGCGAAGCGCGATCGCTTTACCAATCCCCTGGCCTGAGCCGGTTACGAGAGCAACTTTTTGCATTTCTCTGTCCTTATCGTGAGTCACAAAATCTGGCTGAGATGGAGCTGGCCCATCAGCAGCGGGTTATCGCTGTAGTCGACGGGAATGGCCACCACGGCCGGGCCATCCACATCCATCGCCGCACGCAGCGTCGGCTCAAGCGCCTCGGCGCTCTCCACGGCAAAGCCTTTCGCACCGAAGGCGTCGGCATAGACTTTGAAATCGACCGGGCCGAACTCGACGCCGGAAAGACGCTGGTATTTTTTCTCTTCCTGAATGGCAACCATGTTGTAGCCGTTATCCACCCAGATGATGTGCAGCACGTTAGCGTTGAGGCGCACCGCGGTTTCCAGCTCCATGCTTGACTGCAGGAAGCCGCCGTCGCCGGAGACTGAAACCACCTTGCGGCCCGGGTTCACCAGCCACGCGCCAATCGCCCACGGCAGAGCAACGCCCATGGTCTGCTGACCGTTGGAGATCATCACCTGACGCGCCCGGAAGCTGTAGAGGTAGCGGGCGATCCAGATGTGGAAGCTGCCCATATCAACGGTGAGCGTCACGTCGTTATTCACGATGTCCTGCATGGCGCGCACGATGCGCAGCGGGTGCAGGGCAAACTGGTTAAGCGAGGCGCCGCGGCGGTCGAGCAGATCGCGCTGATGCTGGCGATCGACCAGAATTTCGGAGGCCCGCTGGCTCAGCTCGAGCTTACGATCGATGCGGTTAGCGAGCAGGTTCAGCGTTTCGGCGATGTCCCCCACCAGCTCCAGATCCGGCACGTAGTTACGCTCTTCATAGGCAGGCAGCACATCGATGTGCACCAGCGTAGCGTCGCCGCTGTTCCACATGGACGGCTCGTACTCCACCGGGCTGTAGCCGATGCAGATAATCAGGTCCGCCAGATGCAGCAGCCGATCGCCCGCCTGGTTATTGAACAGGCCGACGCGGCCGGCGAAGCGGGTGAAGTGTTCCTGGTTTACCGCCCCGGCGGCCTGATAGGTGCTGGTCACCGGAATGCGGCTTTTTTCCAGCAGCTTGCGCAGCGCGGCGCTGTTCGCGGGCTGGCTGGCCATCAGGCCGAGTAAAATGACCGGATTTTTGGCGTTTTCGATAAGCTTCGCCACGTCGTTAATCGCTGACTCCGGTGCCGGGCCCATCAGCGCCGGGCCGCTGGCGGGTAAAATGGCCCCCGTCGCGGGCTGGTCGACGATATCCTGCGGCAGGCTGACGAACGCGCCCCCCGGCCTGCCGTGCTCGGCGGCGCGAAACGCGTTGGAAACCACCTCGGCAATCGCGTCCGGTGAACTGACCTCCACGGCGTATTTGGTGACCGGGCTGAACATGGCGACGGTATCCATGCTCTGGTGTACCAGCTTGGCTTTATCCGCCCGCTTCACCGCCCCGCCCAGCGCCACCACCGGGTCGCCTTCGCTGTTGGCGGTGGCGATGCCGGTGATCAGGTTAGAACAGCCCGGCCCGGAGGTGACCAGCGCTACCCCGGCCTTGCCGGTCAGACGCCCTACCGCCGCCGCCATAAACGCCGCGTTCGCTTCGTGGCGCACCGGAATAATCTCGATGGAGGAGTCCAGCAGGGAGTCAAAGACCTTGTCGATTTTCGCACCCGGGATCCCAAACACCTGCTTCACGCCCTGCGCTTCCAGCTGGCCGACAACCATATCGGCGCCGTGCGCCCACTGACGTGACTGTTTCTCACTGTTCACGGTAGTTCTCCTGTTAGTTTTCGACGGAACGGATCGCTGCATCAAGATTGCTGGGGTGAAGGTTGGCCTGTAAGAACGCGCTGTCGGCGGGCAGGTCAATCATCAGCTTGTGAATTTCGCCGAAGGTGAGTACGCCGCTCTCCAGCTGGTAGTCGAGCAGATGACCCCCGCCCTGACGGTCGTCGGTGATGAAATGCTCGTGATAGCCGGCCACGTTAATGCCCTGCATGTGCTGCGGCGTGCGGAACCCGACCAGCACCCCTTCGCGCTGGTTAAAGCGGAACACCGGCTGGTCGTCCAGCACGTCGGTCATCGCGCGGTACGGCGGCTTCTGGCGCGGTACGGTGCGGGTGTGGGCGTGACGGAAGTTGCCGTCGATGCGCAGCGCGCAGAACAGGTTATCGGAGGGGATCTGCTGGTCGATGACGTCGTGGATCTGCTGACGGCTGACCGGCGCATCGAAGGTTTTACGGTACTGCGGCTGGAACCAGGTCATCACCGCGAACGGCGTTTTCTGCTCCGGCTTCGCGGCCCGGGCGCTGCCGTCGGCGCGCAGCTGGTACACCTGGCTGCTGAAGGCAATCATTTCACCGTCCAGCTCGTTGAAGGTGCCCAGACCAAAATCACCGTGTGCCAGCAGATCGGCGATGGTGGTCTCTCCTTCGTACACGCCGCTTAGCAGGGCGCTCATTAGCGATGTCTGGTAGATCACGCTGTCAGGATGCTGGGCGGAGAACCCGCGCAGGGTCTCGCACAGGCTTGCCTCACAGTCGCAGGCAGATGAATGCATCATCGTGCTCGTCCTCTTCAACTTTATTTAGAAAGGTTAAATAAATGTTGACCCGATTCAGCAGAGAGTTCCAATATAGAAACCATGCTGGTTTGAGACGTTTTAGATATGGAACTTCGTTATCTGCGGTATTTTGTCGCGGTTGCACGCGAGCGACACTTCACCAGGGCGGCCGAAGCGCTGGGTATTTCACAGCCTCCTCTGAGTCAGCAGATCAAACGGCTCGAAGAGGAAGTCGGCACGCCGCTGTTCAGACGCCTGACGCGGGGCGTAGAGCTGACCGAGGCGGGAGAAGCCTTCTACGAGGACGCCTGCAAGATCCTGGCGCTGAGCGACGCCGCGCTGGAAAAAGCCCGCGGCATCGCGCGCGGGCTGAACGGCAACCTGTCGATTGGCATTACCAGCTCCGACGCATTTCATCCCAAAATTTTCGCGCTGATCCGCCAGTTTCAGGTGCAGAACATGGCGGTGCAGGTTCACCAGGTGGAAGCCAATATGTCGTCGCTGACGACGATGCTGGCGGAGGGTGAACTGGATATCGCCTTCGTGCGCCTGCCCTGCGAGAGCAGCAAGGCGTTCGAGTTAAAAATCCTCGACCGGGAGCCGATGGTGGTGGCGCTGCATCGCGAGCATCCGCTGGCGGCGTGTGATTCGCTGGCGTTAGAGCAGCTTCGGGATACACCGGTGGTGCTGTTCCCGCAGGAGGTCGCGCCGGGGCTGTACGAACGGGTTCACGGCTGCTGCGAACGGGCCGGGATTGACGTGCAGCACGCGCTGCAGTCGTCGCAGCTTTCCTCCTCCCTGAGCATGGTTTCCGCGGGCGGCGGGTTCGCGCTGGTGCCGAAATCCATGGCGGCCATTTCACCGCCGAATGTCACCTATCACTCGCTGAGCTCGCCAGAGCTTTATACCGATATCGCGCTCTGCTGGCGGCGCTTTGAACGCTCGCGGACGGTGAAGCGGTTTCTGGCGATGATGAGCGAGGGGTAGCGGTCGGTTTGGTTGGTGGTTGTTGTAGGCCGGGTAAGGCGTCGCCGCCACCCGGCAATACCCTTCTGGAAGCCGCCTCGCAAACCTGCAAGCAACCTTATGTAATTCAGGGGCATCCCTTTTCATCCTTTCTTCACGGTCGTAAAGTGACTGCGTTGCGGCCCATCCGTAACCGGGCGTAGGAACCCGTTAGCATAAAGCGATATTTTTTGTCGCGACAGCGCATATCCCGTTAGAATCACGGTGGCGCTGACGGAGCAGTCGAAAGGCTGGCCGTTTTTCTTTATGCACGGTATTCCTACCTCCGTCAGCGCTACCCCCTCTGAGCGTAGGAACTCATCGGGCGGTTAATATTTTTTTGCATAAAGAGGATGCCTTATGGCTACTATCCCTGGATTTTCTTACGCGCTTACTGAAGAAAGCGCTGTTTATCACCTTCTCCACTTACAACTTCCCGATTCTGCGGATCTCTTTGAACTGGCTGACGCCTGCACTGCGTACGTTAGCGTGCTGGTGGAAACTGACGACGCGGTGACGTTTGCCACACTCTGCAAGCGATTGCTGGCTGCGCTGAAGCGGCTGCGGGAATGCTGCGATGCCGAACTGCCTTCGTATCTGGTTGAACAATTGATTGCAGGGGAAAAGATGACCTCCTGCGTGCCGGACTGCTGGCAGGAGACGACGCTGCAAGTGGATTATGCTGTGGCGTTAACGCTGGCGGTGATGGGCGGGACACTGTCTGCGAGCGTGGCGAAAGAACTCGTCGGGCTACTGCATGATATGGTCTGGCTGCTGGCTGAGTTTGTGAAGGAGCCGTATATTACGGCGCACTGAGTTAAGTAGCAGGAGGCCGGAATGCTGCTGAGTAAGAAGTAAGATTTCGGTCTTATGCAAAGAACAACGTTGCTTGATGAATGTCCGTTAAGAGCGAAGAGCGGACGATGAAGTAAGCCATCTATGCTCATCAAATTTGCTGCGGAGCACAATATAACGCGACGCCACATAACAATAGCACCTACCGAGTAGGTGCTTTGGTCTGCATAAAATGAATCAAACTCTGCCGAGCAGAATATTTAACATACGGCGCAAAGGTTCGGCCGCGCCCCACAAGAGCTGATCACCTACCGTTAAAACCGAATAAATCGGGTCATTGTTCAGCGACATTTTCTTATAACGGCCAATGCCCACCTGGAGCGAACCGCTGATATAGGCAGGTGTCAATTTGCTGACACTCTCCTCCTTGTTATTAGGCACATAGTTAACCCAGGGATGAGCATGCGCCACTAAATCTGCAAATTCCGCTTCGCTAACTTCTCGCTTGAGCTTCAGGGTTATGGCAGCACTGTGGCAGCGGATCACGCCGACCCGTATACACAAACCGTTTACCGGGATCGTTCCGGGAGAAAGACCAAGGATTTTGTTCGTTTCTTCCTCACCCTTCCACTCTTCACGGCTGTTGCCATCGCCTAAATCGCTATCAATCCATGGAATGATGCTACCCATTAAAGGCGCGCCGAAGTTCTGAGTCGGCATTTCAGCGCTATTAATCAGTTCACTGACCTTATTGACTAACGGAAGTACTGAACCTGACGATGCCAGTTCATCGGCGGACAAATGGCTGCTTATATAGGCGCATTGCGTAATTAATTCCCGTACATACTGAGCACCGGCCCCCGATGCGGACTGATAGGTCATCACGCTCATCCATTCAATGAGATCTGCCTTTATCAGCCCGGCGAGCCCCATCAGACTAAGCGTGATCGAACAATTACCACCGACAAAGAGCTTAATACCTTCTTTGACGGCACGATCGATATGGGTGCGATTCACGGGATCGAGAATAATGCAGGCTCTTTCATCCATCCGCAGCGCTGATGCCGCATCAATCCAGTAGCCCTCCCAACCATGAGCAATCAATGCCTGATAAACCGCTTTAGTATAATCGCCGCCCTGACACGTTATTATGATGTCCATTTCCGCAAGAGCATCAATGGAGTACGCATCTTTGAGCGTATAGCTTATGCCATCGATGACAGGTCCCGCAGCCCCTACGTTGGAGGTACTGTAAAAATGCGCAGAAATGTCCTTAAAATCATTTTCATCCAGCATCCGCTGCAACAAAACAGAACCGACCATTCCTCGCCAACCGACGATGCCAACTTGCTTCATATGCTTAACCTCAACAACGTTACAAGAATGTTAATTATTTTCGAAGCTCGTTATATCTCATCCCTAAATAAAGGTCATTACGAAGTGCGCGAGATTGAGTCATTATTAAAATGTTTCATAAGGCATCAGCTTTTTTTATCCCTCCAACAGGCAAAGAACCTTATTAACTCCATGATATTCAAGTGAATTATGCTATTGGCGTCTTAAAATATATGCATTTAAAGGATAGAATACGCATAGCTAACGTTGAAGAGGAGGCTCCCCTATGTCCGCTTCTGGCACAAATCGGACATATCATTCACAGTCACCTCATACAATGTTAGCACTCATTAAATGAGTGCCGGCATCACGAGCATATGAAAACTGCACTTCGCAAATGTTGCCACATTGTCTACCCACCAATCACACCTATAATGTTTCCAGCCCGGAAACAAGGGGCAAGGATGCACATAGTCTTAAGAGCGTCTTTCAATGCGGCAACCAGAAAATTTCCTAATCAAGCATTCGCGTGAACGAATCTCCGGAGCTTCATATGCGTGCGCTGGCGAAGCGTTTTAATTTGCCGGTGAGTGCATTTGTGGGGAAGTGATCGAGAGCAGGCGCTTTGTACCCAATCCACGATAATAAGTCGTTTACATACAAGAACAAAGAGCTGTTTATGAAAACAATTGAAGAACTACGAAACGAGCTTCTAAGAATAGGTGAGCTATTAGGCGGAGGGACAAGGCCAAACCATTACTTCTTTATCCCTGACCAACCCGATGGGGCTGCAACTCCCTATCTTGAAATTCATGGCAAAGAATATCATTTTATCGTCAGTGAAAGAGGCCTTGAGATACAGCGAAAAGCAACGCTCAGTGACGATGAAATTCTGTATTGGTTTGTGGAGAGTGCCGTGGCGGGGATGGCCTCAACGTATGCAGCAAGCCATTCATCTGAACGAGAATTTAGAGAGGTTTACTTCAGAAGGCAATACAGTTTAATGCTCTCTATCAAACCTGAATGGGCAACAAGAAAGCGCAAAGAAATCGCTGAGCTTCTCCATTCGTGAATAAGCGAACGTTATTAACCCAACCGGCTCGTTACACTTACTTCCCTGTTGCCCTCTCTTTTCCTGGTAATTGCCTGCGACACACCATCTGTTACTCTGGCAGGACGCAAGGGATGACAAGGAAGAGAGATGCTAAACCCTGGATTCGTTACCCGCAAAGCGCTTGCTCAGTGGCAGGATGTTCCCGCTTTTCTCCCCCAGTTCCAGTTTCATGAAAAACACCTAACGGTCATTCACACAAGCCGTCCTGAAAATATTCTGCCAATGATTGCCAGCTTTGACGTCCGGCAAGATGCCGTGATTCGGCGGTTAATGTCATTGCGTCAAATACCGCAAAAATTTCTGCGCAACCAGAAGCCACAGTCGATCGGCAACTTTGGTTTGCACAGTTTTACCCTTTTGAAAAATTCAGCATCAGAAATCTGTTACGGCTTAAGAGGACAATTCTGGCGTTCGGATTTCGGTCTGGAAAACGTGCCGGATGCCATTGCTTTTCAGACCCCAGCCGCGCCGGGCAGCGCGAAACTGTTGTTGCGCTACAAGGTAACGGAGCTGGTGCCAGGCAAGTATGAGCTCTCTACGGAAACATTCATCTTTTGTCCTGACAGACGCACTCGGCTAAAAATGTCGGCTTACTGGCTGATAATACGGGCGGGTAGCGGCTGGATCCGTAAAAGGATGCTGAAGGCTGTTAAATCGAATATTGAAGGACGGGAGTCATAAGATGCTGGCTTATATCACAGTAGGTACAAACGACTTTCAGCGCTCCGTGAATTTTTATGACGCAGTTTTTAACGTTCTCGGCTACTCGCGTCTGCAGGCCTGGACTGAAAGCTGGGCAATGTTGGGAGATGAAAATAATCCCGGCGAGGGGTTCAGCTTCTGTATTTGTCCTCCTTTTGACCAGCAGCCCGCTACGGCGGGAAACGGGACAATGTTCGCATTCAGTGCAGATAACGCGGATCTTGTCAGACGGTTCCATGCAGCTGGCCTCCTTGCGGGAGGAACGGATGAAGGCGAGCCTGGTACGCGAAGCGCGTACGGCCCCGACTTTTATGTTGCCTATCTGCGCGATCCTGACGGGCATAAGCTCGCATGCGTTTATCAGCATTACTCTCCTGAAGCCGATAATTTTGTAGGCGAGGAATAGTCGCTTCAATCCTTATCTACCGCCCCACCGCCACGCTCGCCGACAGCCCCGCCACCAGCTCAACGCCCTCCGGCAGCCTGTCGATATGAATGCGCACCGGCACGCGCTGCGCCAACCGCACCCAGCTAAAGGTGGGCTCGACGTCGGGCAGACCCAGCCCGCCCGTCTCGTCGTTGCTGTCCCCGATCCCATGCCCGATGCTTTCCACGTGCCCCGCGATGACCGGCTCGTAGCCCATCAGCACCACCTGCGCGGCATCCTCGACGCGAATATGGCGCAGCTTGGTCTCCTCAAAGTACCCCACCACCCAGAAGCTGTGCGCATCGACGATGGCGACCTTCGTCTCCCCCGCCGTCGCGTAGTCTCCGGGGCGAAGCCGCAGGTGCGTGACGTACCCCGAAACCGGCGCGCGCACGGTGGCGTGCGCCAGATTCAGCTCTGCCAGATCCAGCGCGGCCAGCGCGCCGTGATAATTGGCCGCCGCGACGTTCGCCGCGCTGCCGGTTTGCTGCAAATCCTCGCTCGAGATGGCGTTTTTAATCAGCGTGCGGCGATGGGCCGCGTCCTGGCGCATCAGCATCTCATGGCGTTTCGATTCCACATCAGCCTGCGCGCTGGCCACCGCCAGCTTAAGCCAGCGCGGATCGATGGTGTAAAGCACATCGCCCCGGTTCACCCACTGGTTGTCCCGCACGGCTACGCTGATGACCGGCCCGGAGACGTCCGGCGCAATCTGCACCACGTCCGCCCGCACGCGGCCGTCGCGGGTCCACGGCGTTTGCGCGTAGTGTTTCCACATCATAAAGGCCAGAAGCGTGGCCGCCACAGCCGCGCTTAAGGTCAGCGCATAGCGAGCCAGTAAAGAGAGCAGTGATTTCATGACAATAACCCCAACGCGGTCAGACCCTGCATCAGCAGGAAAAAGGTGACAATCCAGGTTGAAACATCCATCTGCGGGCGAAACGGCAAGCGCCGGTAGAGCCTGCTGAGCGAGAAAAGCGCGACGAGGCTAAGCGTGCAGACCAGCGCCGCGAGGGCGACCATCAGCAGCCCCGGAATAAAAACCCCGCCGATATTGAGATCGTTAACCATGGTCTGGCCCCCGTAATGCACAGTGCAGATCCACCAGTCTGAAGACAAACTGGCGCGAGTGTTCATCTGCCGCAGGCAGATGGCGCTCGATAAGGGCGGCAATGCGTTCGCGCAAGGCGTTGCGGTCCGCGGCGTTTAACCGATGAAAAAGCGCGTCAACCTCCCTGCCGGACGGTGTGTTACTGCGGCGTAAATGCATGACCGACAGCCCCAGACGCAGCGCGTGTAATAGCCGATTGAGCGCCTGCTCCGGCGCGCGCGCGCTGCGCTGCAGGCGCGGCAGCAACAGGGCGGTTCGGTCCATCATCAGGTTGATCCAGTGCGTTTCATCAACCCGCAGCGTGCCCTTCACGCTGCGCCGAATGTCGCGCTGGCAGAGGTTCAGCAGACGCGTGATGGCGCCATCCGCCTGCACGGTTTGCAGCAGGCTCATGCTGATGACGGCAAAACCGGTCGCGGCAAAGAGCGCGATAGCGGTGTTAGCCGCAACGGCGAAGTCTCCGGTGTAGTGAGCCCCCAGCTCGCACAAAATGGGCAGCGTCAGGGTGATCCCCATCGCCATAAACGTGGTGGGCGGGCGCGCCTGAAGCGACCCGGCCAGCAGATACGCCGGGGCAAGCACCGCCACCAGCACCGGGAAATCGCTCACCAGCGGGAGCAGCGCAAAGCTGTAGAACAGGCTAATGACCACGCCCCAGAACGAGCCAATGATGTATTTCACGATGTGCGGCGCCGGGGTATCGAAGCTGCCAAACAGCGTGCAGCAGACGCCGAGTATCGAAACCGCCGTACCGCCATCCGGCCACGCTGAGAAGATCCAGACCAGACAGCCGCTCAGGATGATGGCGAAAGCCCCCAGCGCCGTGCGGGCGGCGGTAAGAGGATCGCGATGGAAAACGTAGCCTTTCGCCGCGCGGGTTTGCATCTCCCCAAATACGGGTTTTGCATGGTGGATGGCCCCGGAAAGACGCTCGCACTGCTGCAGAAGCGCGATCGCCTCCGAGAGGTAGCGGATAAAGCTGACCTGCAGCGCGTCGTCAAACGTCTGCGCCTGCGCGGCATACCGATCGATGAGAAGCGCACAGCGGAGCCGCAGCGACTCTGCCGTACTGCTGGCATCAGCGCCTTCAGCGGCCAGCCAGGCCTGAACGTCGCCCAGCAATGCCAGCACGTCGGCGGGCAGGGTTCCGATCGCTGGCAGGCGATCGTGCAGTTCACAGTTGACGATAACCAGCCGCGCCAGCCGGTCGTGAATCGCTTTTCTGGCCTGCCGCACCGGGGCTGAAAGGGCAAAATCATAGGGAATATGGTGGCTGATGCCCTGCAGGAACTGCAGCGCCAGAGCCAGATGCAGGGGGCCGGAAGCCGCGTCGGGTTTGCCCGCTAAGGTATCCGCCACCCGCCCGCGCGCGGCCTGTAGCGTCTGGGATAATTTAGCGTTGAACTGGCCTGATACGCGCGCGGGCAGCACGTAGCGGTGGATCAGCGCCGCGCAGAAAATCCCAATCGCGATCTCCTGCACGCGGACGATGGCGACGTTAAAAATGCCGCCGGGATCGGACACCGCCGGAAAACCAATCAGGCTCGCGGTGTAGCCCGCCAGCACAAAGGCGTACGCCCGGGGCGTGCGTTCCAGCAGGGAGAGCCACAGGCAGAATACGATCCAGCCCGTCAGCACCACGCTGCACAGGACTGGCGTATTCGCGAAGGCAGGCACAATCACAACGGTCGCGCTGGAACCCGCCACGGTACCGGCCAGCCGGTAGAGGCTTCTGCTCAGCGATGCTCCGACCGACGTCTGCGACACGATGTAAACCGTAATAATGGCCCACGAGGGGCTTTCGAGGCCGATCGACAGCGCAATGTAATAAGCCAGCATCGCCGCGGCAAAACTCTTCGCAGAGTAGATCAGCGCGCCCGCATCGTTTCGCAGCGCGGCGGGGAGACGAACGGAATGAGATAGGATGTTTTTCATGCCGGGATTATTACCGGCTTGCAGACCCGCTTAAATACTCTATTCTGTCAAAAAATACCTAAAAGTTGCCAGAATCGTGAAGCCTCAACCTGCTACTACGCTGTATGACCCCGACTCTACCGCCAGCCCGGCGGTGGCGCGTCATCTGGACTTCATGGACTACGCCGCGGAAGTGCCGGTGCATACCCACCGCAAGGGCCAGCTGATTATTGCCCGATACGGCGCGGTTAGCTGTTACGCGGAGAATGACATCTGGATCGTGCCGCCGGACTGCGCCGTCTGGATCCCCGGCGGGATCCCGCACAGCGCCAAAGCGACCTGGAACGCGCATCTCAACTATTTGTTTATTGAGCCCGGCGCGGCGGCGCTGCCGGAAAAATGCTGCACGCTGGCGATCTCGCCGCTGATTAAGGAGCTGGTCGATCGTCTGACGCGCGAAAGCGTGGATTATCCCGCCGACGGCCACGTCGCGAGGCTGACCCGGGTCACGCTTGACGAGCTCGCCAGCATGCCGCAGCAGAAGCTAAGCCTGCCGGTCTCAACCGATCCGAAAATTCGCGCCATGGCGGACGCGCTGGTCAGCCGCCCTGAGGACAGAAGCACCCTGAAGGACTGGGCGAAACGGCTCGCCCTCAGCGAGCGCTCGTTTGCCCGCCTGATGCAGCGCGAAACCGGGCTGAGCTTCGGGCGATGGCGCCAGCAGCTGCATTTGATTATTGCCCTGCGGGAGCTGGCAAGCGGCGTGCCTGTCCAGAACGTGGCGACAACGCTCGGGTACGAATCCGTGAATGCGTTTATCACCATGTTCCGAAAAGCGATGGGCAGCACGCCCGCCCACTACTTTGCCGAACGGAAAAACAGCGGCCGTTAGCCCGGCCCCTCGCTCCCTGCCGCCAGCAGCGGCACCACCACGTCGCTGATGGGCACCGCAATACCGTGTTTGAGGCCGTAGCGCTGGATCACGCCGTTGCGGATATCCCACTCCATCGGGCGATCGGCCTGACGGTCGGCCAGGATCGAGGTGCCCAGGTCCTCAGGCGCACGCTGGAAGTTCGCCAGGATCTCCTGCGCCACTGCATCGTCCAGCTTCGCCCCTTCGGCGCGGGCAACGGCAAGCCCCTCGCGCAGGTAGGCCAGCGCAAGCTCGCTGATATCCTCGCGCCTGAACATCCCGGCGCGGCGGTTGGAAAGCACCATCAGCCCGGCGACCGCGTTTTGCAGAAGCTTGCGCCAGGCGACGGTGGCGAAATCTGCCGAGAGCTCAACCGCGCAGCGCGTACCGCGAAGCGCCTCCACCACCCGCTGCGCCTGCGGCACGTCCGGCAGCGTCAGGCGCGGCTTTGCCCGCAGCCACACGGAGGCATCCGGCTCGCGCTGGGCCGGGAACCACACCACCGACGGCAGCACCGTCGCGCCGTTTACCCACGGCTCAAGCTGGGCTTTTTGCTCCACGCCGTTTTGCAGGGCGCAGACCACAGTATTTTCATCGCACAGGGCCCGCAGCCACCCGGTGCTGTCGGCATTTTGCGTCGTTTTTACCGCAACAAAAACGAGATCGACGGGGCACGTGATGACGGCCGGATCGGTTAATACCGGACCGGGCACCACCGTTTCACCCTCGTCGTGGCGCAGGCGTAATTCCGCGTGCGCGGTGCGCCCGCACAGCAGCGGCGTGCGCCCGGCGTCATGCAGCACTGCGGCAATGGTGGTCCCAATTGCGCCAGGCCCAATCAGCGCAATGGTTGGATTGTCAGACATGGTTAACTCCCCTTTTCGCTAAGCCTGCTAACAGTTATACCACCCTGAAAAGTGAGCGCCACGTCGTTGTCTATACTCAACACACAACAGACAACGGAGTGCGCCATGCCTTTACCCGATTTTAAGTCCTCTGAACCTTTCACCCTTGGCATCGAGCTCGAACTGCAGGTGGTTAACCCGCCGGGATACGATCTGAGCCAGGACTCCTCCGCGCTTATCGCCGCCGTCAAAGACGACATCAAAGGCGGCGAGGTCAAACACGACATCACCGAAAGCATGCTCGAAATCGCCACCGGCGTATGCCAGAACATCGACCAGGCGGCGGCGCAGTTCTCGGTGATGCAGCAGAGCATCCTGCGCGCGGCGGCGGAGCAGCATATCCAGATCTGCGGCGGCGGGACGCACCCGTTCCAGAAGTGGCAGCGTCAGGAGGTGTGCGACGACGAGCGCTATAACGTCACGCTGGAGCGCTTTGGCTACCTGATTTTGCAGGCGACGGTATTCGGCCAGCACGTGCACGTCGGCTGCCGGACCGGGGACGACGCGATTTACCTGCTGCACGGCCTGTCGCGCTTCGTGCCGCACTTTATCGCCCTGGCGGCCGCCTCGCCGTATATGCAGGGCACGGACACGAAGTTCTCCTCGTCGCGGCTCAACATATTCTCGGGATTTCCGGATAACGGCCAGATGCCGTGGGTCAACAGCTGGCAAGAGTTCGAGGGGCTGTTCCGCCGCCTGAGTTCCACCAGCATGATCGACAGCATTAAGGATCTGCACTGGGACATCCGCCCCAGCCCGCACTTCGGCACCGTCGAGGTGCGGGTGATGGATACGCCGCTGACGCTCGGCCACGCCATTAACATCGCCGGGCTTATCCAGGCGACCTCGCACTGGCTGCTGACCGCGCGGCCGTATAAGCATCAGGAACGGGATTTTCTGCTCTACCGTTTTAATCGTTTTCAGGCGTGTCGCTACGGGCTGGAAGGGATCCTGACGGACGTGCACACCGGCGAGCACAAAACCGTGGCGGAAGACATTGCGTGGCTGCTGGAGCAGGTTGCGCCGTCGGCCGAGAAGCTCGGCGCAACGAGCGCAGTCAATGAAATTGCCCTGCTGTTAAAGCAGGGCAAGAGCGAGGCGCAGCGCATGCGGGAGTTTATCGCCGACGGTGGCTCGCTGATTTCTCTGGTTCAGAAGCACTGCGAGCTGTGGGCGACGAGTCCGTAAGTCCGTGGCCCCACTCGCGCAGGCGCTGGAACAGCACGAACAGCGCGGGGATAAACACAATCCCCACCACGGTCGCCACCAGCATGCCGCTGAACACCGTGGTGCCGATGATGCGGCGGCTCTGGGCACCCGCCCCGGTCGCCAGCATCATCGGCAATACGCCGATAATGAACGACACGGCGGTCATCATCACCGCGCGGAAGCGGCGCGATGCCCCTTCCCGCGCGGCATCGACAATCGCCATTCCGTCCATGCGCCGCGCGCGGGCGAACTCCACGATCAGGATCGCGTTCTTGGCGGCAAGGGCTATCAATAGCACCAGACCAATCTGCACGTACACGT
Source organism: Enterobacter sp. 940_PEND (assembly GCF_001059415.1). Classification (NCBI taxonomy): domain Bacteria; kingdom Pseudomonadati; phylum Pseudomonadota; class Gammaproteobacteria; order Enterobacterales; family Enterobacteriaceae; genus Enterobacter; species Enterobacter sp. 940_PEND. Next base: position 65,545 of record NZ_JUMS01000078.1, on the reverse strand, counting down.
CGTTGGCGTAGCCCGCCAACCACAGCCAGACCAGCGCCCCGCCGATGGCGAAAAGCACCGAGAGCATCACGCTCGCCGGGAGCGTCCAGCTCTCGTACTGGGCAACGAGGAACAGCCACGCCATCACCACCGCCGCCAGCACAATCCATATCGCCTGATTGCCGGTCTGCTGCTCCTGATACGACATGCCGCTCCAGGCATAGTCGTACCCGGCTGGCAAGTTTTCCGCCAGAATCTCGCCCATCGCCGCCATCGCGGTGCTGCTGCTCACTCCTTCCGCCGCCGAGCCGCTCACCGACACGGACGGGAACTGGTTGTACTGCTGCAGGAACGGCGCGCCGACGGTCGGCGTAATGGTGACGAGGTTGCTCAGGCGCACCCGCTCGCCGCTGTTGCTGCGCACGAACAGCTCGCCGATCTGCTCGGCGCGCTCGCGCCACTGCATCTCGTTCTGCATCACTACGTGGTAGACGCGGTTGTTGACGCTGAAATCCCCGGCGCGCGTGCCGCCAAAGGCGGTTTGCAGGCTGCTGAAGATGCGCGACACCGGCACGTCGAGGCGCGCGGCGCGCTCGCGGTCAACGGTCAGCGTCAGCTGCGGCACGTTGCTGCTCCAGGTGGTGAACACGCGGCTCAGCTGCGGATGCTGGTTGGCTTTCGCCAGCACTTCACGCGTCACGCGCTCCAGCTCCGCCGGGCTCTGCCCCGCCTGCGCCTGTATGCGCAGGTCGAAGCCGGAGGCGTTGCCCAGCCCCGGCAGCGTCGGCGGCGCGAAGGTCATGATGGTCGCTTCCGGCAGGGCCAGCAGCTGGCGCTGCAGGGTACCCATCACCTCATCCAGCGGCGGACGCTCGCTCCAGTCTTTGAGCATGATGGAGATAAACCCGCCGTTGGAGGCGCTGGTGCCGTTGAGAATGTTAAATCCGGAGACCTGAATCACGTCTTCAACCGCCGGATTTTTAGCGATGAGTTCGCGTGCCGTGTTCATCACCGCTTCGGTGCGCTCCAGCGAGGCCGCCTCCGGCAGTTGAACGCTGGCAAAGAAGTAGCCCTGATCCTCCTGCGGCAGGAAGCTTTTAGGCATCGACGTAAAGCTGAACGCCACCACGGCCGCCGCGCCTGCGGTGGCCAGCAGCGCCAGCCACGGGCGAAGGTTGAAGATAGTCACGATGCGGGTGTAGACGCCACGCGTGGCCTCCAGCCCCCGGTTGAACCCACGGAAAATTGCCGCGGGCTGCGCCGGGCGCGGACGCAGCAGCATCGCGCACAGGGCGGGCGTCAGGGTCAGCGCCACCAGGCTTGAGAGCGTCACGGCCGTCGAGAGCGTCACCGCAAACTGGCGGTACAGCTCGCCGACAATCCCCGGCAGGAGCGCTACCGGCACAAACACCGCCAGCAGCACCAGCGTCGTGGCGATGACCGGCCCGGCGATCTGGCGCAGCGCCAGCGCGGTCGCCGCCGTGCGGCTCTGCCCTTCCGCCATCAGCGTTTCGACGCTCTCCACCACCACGATGGCGTCATCCACCACCATGGTCAGCGCCAGAATAATGGCGAACAGGCTGAGGGTGTTGGCGGAGTAGCCGAGCGTGTAGAGCACAGCGAAGGTGCCCACCAGCGATACCGGAATGGCGAGCGCGACAATCAGCGTCGCGCGCCAGCTTTGCAGGAACAGGGAAACGACCACCACAACCGCCAGCAGGGTGAGCGCCAGCGAGACGCCGATCTCTTTAATCGTGGCCGCAACAAATGAGGTGGTGTCGAATTTCACCTCGTAGACCAGGTCGTCCGGGAAGCGCGTCGAGAGGCGTTCCAGCTCCGCGCGCACCGCGTCGGCCACGCGCAGGGCGTTGGCGGACGGCGTCGGGTAGATGCCGAGATAGGCGGAGTCGTGCCCGTTCAGCTGCGCGCCGGAGCTGTAGCTTCGCGAGCCGAGCTCGATGGTTGCGACGTCCTTCAGACGCACCAGCTGGCCCATCTCGCCCGCGCGGATGATGATATCGGCAAAGTCTTCGGCCTGGCTTAAGCGTCCCAGCCCGTTGATGGTCAGAGTCTGCTGCTGGCCGTTAAACACCGGCGGCGTGCCGACCTGGCCTGCCGCCCCCTGCACGTTCTGCTCGCGCAGCGCCTGCGCCACGTCGTCGGTGGTGACGTTCAGGGCGTTCATGCGGTCCGGACGCAGCCAGATGCGCATACTGTAGTCGCGCGCGCCAAACATCTGCACCTGCCCGACGCCCGGCAGGCGGGACAGCGCCTCGCGCACCTGGGTGCTGGCGTAGTTGCTGACGAACAGCGGCGTATGGGTGTTGTTCGGTGAGTAAAGACTTACCCCCATCATCAGGTTGGTGGCGCGCTTGCGCACCTGCACGCCGTTTTGCTGCGCTTCGGTCGGGAGCTGCGCCACGGCCTGCGCCACGCGGTTTTGCACGTCGATGGCGGCGAGGTCCGGATCGGTGCCCGCCGCGAAGGTAATGTTCAGGCTGTACGAGCCTTCGTCCGAGCTGGTGGACTCCATGTAGAGCATGTGATCCACGCCGTTCAGCTGGGTCTCCAGCGGCGTGGCGATAGCCTCCGCCACGTCAGCCGAGCTGGCGCCCGGCCAGCTGGCAGACACATTCACCACCGGCGGCGCGATCTGCGGGTACTGCTCCACCGGGATAATCCTCAGCGCAATGGCCCCCAGCAGGGTGATGACCAGCGCAATCACCATCGCGAAGCGCGGGCGTTTGATGAAAAACGTCAGCATGATGGCTCCTTAATTCAGTATCTGGACGGCAGCGCCTGGCTGCACGCGCTGCGCGCCGTCAGTAATCGCTCGCTCACCGGACTTCACGCCGGAGGTGATCCGGAACTGCTGGCCGATCTGTCCGGCGATCTTCAGCGGCCGCATTTCGGCTTTTCCGTCGGCGTTAACCACCCAGGCAAAGAACCCGTCGCCGTTCTGCTGGACCGCCGCCGCGGGTAGGGTCAGAACCGACAGCTCGCTGGCCGGGCGCAGCGTCACGTTCACGCTGCCGCCGGGCAACAGCTGATGGCGCGGGTTGGCAAACTCGGCGCGCAGCATCACGCTGGCGGTGCGCGGATCGATGCGGTTGTCCACTGAGGTGAGCTCGCCGCTGACGCGCTGGCCGTTGCTGTCAATGAACGCCTGCCAGCCCTGCTTCATGGCGCTGATATCCGCATGCTGTCCGGCTTTAGTGGCAAATGCGCCCTCTTCCAGAGCAAAGGCGATGCGGATGGGATCGAGCTGCACCACCTCCACCAGCACGCCGCTGGCAGGGTTGACCAGGCTGCCGACGTGGAACCGGCTGTGCCCTACGCGACCGTCAATCGGCGAGGTGATGCGGGTGTAGTTCAGAGTGACATTACGGGTTTCGAGCCGGGCTTTTGCCTGCTCCAGCGCGGCGCTCGCCACGTCCCTTTGCATGCGGGCGTTGTCCACGTCGTGACGGCTGATGGCGTTGCTGCTGCCCAGGCTTTCAAAGCGGGAAAGCTGCTGCTGCGCCTGGCGCAGCGTGGCTTCGGCGCTTCTTACCTCGGCCTGCGCCAGGCGCAGGGCGGCGCGCGGCTCGGCGTCGTCCAGCTCGAACAGCAGGTCGCCTTGTTTCACGTACTGCCCGTCGCGGAAGTGGATTTTGGCGATCGCGCCTTCGGTGCGCGCGCGCAGCTCAACGGTGTGGATGGCTTCGATGCGGCCAGGGATCTGGCGCTCGGCGGCGTGGGCGGTCTGCTCCACGGTGGCGACGCGAACGGGGATGGCGGCGGCGAATACGGGTTGCAGGGTGCAGGCGAGAAGTGCGAACAGGAGTGGGAGTTTCATGGGAGTACCTCAGCGTTGTTTCTCCCCTCACCCCGGCCCTCTCCCACAGGGAGAGGGAGGTCAGAGTCCCCTCTCCCTGTGGGAGAGGGTTAGGGTGAGGGCAAAAGGTTATGCAGCCTGACGGAACCTGCGGGTCAGTCGCTTCTCGATTTCGACGACGAAGAACATCACGCCCGCCACCGCCAGAGTCACAAACCAGTAGCGCAGCGGCAGGGCTTCGGTGCCGAACAACATCTGCATCAACGGCAGGTAGATAATCGCCGCCTGGAGCAGGAATAGCACGCCCGTCACCAGCCAGATCCCTTTGTTCGCCAGCAGGCCGCGGTTCAGGGAGAACCCTTCGGTGTTGCGGCAGTTAATCATGTACACCCACTGGGCGCAGACCAGCATCTGCAGCAGCACGGTGCGGATGAACTCCGCGCTGTGGCCGCGCGGGGCCAGCCAGGCCTCCAGCGCAAAGGCGGCGATGGCAATCATGGTGCCGACGAAGGCCACGCGCCATACGGCGTAGGCGTCCATCACGTGCTGCCCGGTCTGACGCGGCGGACGGCGCATGATGTTGCGCTCCGCGGCCTCAAAGGCCAGGCCGAAGGAGAGCGTGGCGGAGGTGGCCATGTTCATCCACAGAATCAGCACAGGCGTCAGCGGAATGATGTTCCCCGCCAGCAGCGCAATCACAATCAGCAGACCCTGCGCGAGGTTGGTCGGCATGATGAACAGGATGGTCTTCTTCAGGTTGTCGTAAACGCGACGCCCCTCTTTCACCGCGCTGGCGATGGTGGCGAAGTTATCGTCCGTCAGGACCATGTCCGCCGCCTCTTTGGTCACTTCCGTGCCCTTGATGCCCATCGCGATACCGACGTCAGCCTGACGCAGCGCCGGGGCATCGTTCACGCCGTCACCGGTCATGCCGACGATTTCGCCCTTGTCCTGCAGCGCTTTCACCAGGCGCAGCTTATGCTCCGGGCTGGTACGGGCGAAGATGTCATACTTCACCGCCGCTTCCGCCAGCGCGGCGTCGTCCATTTTCTCCAGCTCGTAGCCGGTGACCGCCTGCTCGCTGTTGGTGATCCCCAGCATCTGGCCGATGCTCATCGCCGTCTGCGGGTGATCCCCGGTGATCATCTTCACGCGGATCCCCGCCTGCTGGCAGGCGTTAATCGCATCAATGGCTTCCGGACGCGGCGGATCCATCATCCCGGCGATACCGAGGAAGATCAGGCCGTGGCTCAGGTCGTCGTGCGTCAGTTCCTGCTCACCGTTCGCCGGCTTGAACGCCGCGGCAACCATGCGCAGCCCCTGACGCGCATAGCGCTCCATCTCGCTTTCCCAGTACGCGCGGTTGAAGGCTTCCACGCCGTTGCGGGTCTGCTGCTCGGCACACAGGGCGAAAATGACGTCCGGCGCGCCGGTGATCAGGATCTGCTCCTCACCGCCAATCTGGTAGTGGGTGCTCATGTACTTGTACTGCGAGTCGAACGGGATCTTGTTAACCAGCGTGGTCATGACCGGCTCAAGACTGGCCTTCGCCGCCAGCACCTTCAGCGCGCCCTCGGTCGGCCCACCGGTGATGCCCCACAGGCCGCGCTCGTCCTGAATCAGCTGGCTGTCGTTACACAGGTCGATGGTGCGCAGGTACTGTTCCAGCACGGTGCCCGGCTGGATGTGGACCGGCTCATCGCTGCCTTCCAGGTAGATATTGCCTACCGGCTCGTAGCTGTTGCCGTCCACGCGGTAGCAGGCGTCAGCGGTGATAATGGCTTTGACCGTCATCTCGTTCATGGTCAGGGTGCCGGTTTTATCCGAGCAGACCACGGTCATCGCGCCCAGGGTTTCAACCGTCGGCAGCTTGCGGATAATTGCCCGCTTGCGCGCCATCGCCTGCACGCCCAGGGAGAGGATGATGGAGATAATCGCCGGCAGGCCTTCCGGCACGGAGGCCACTGCCAGGCTAATCAGGGAGAGCAGCAGCTCGCCCATCGGGATCTCGCGGAACGCCAGGCTGAAGACAAACAGCGCGGCCATCATCGCCAGGATAATGGCGAAGATCGCTTTACCCAGCTTGTCCATCTGCACCAGCAGCGGCGTGCGGTGCTTTTCGATGCCCGCCATCATCTGGTTGATGTGGCCAAGCTCCGTATCCTTACCGGTCGCGGTGACCACGCCTACGCCGCCGCCCGCGCTTACGGTCGTCCCGGAGAAGACCATATTGGTCCGATCGCCCAGCGGCAGTTCACCGCTCAGCGGATTAACGTGTTTATCCACCACGGTGGATTCACCGGTCAGAATCGCCTCTTCCACGCGTAAATTATGCGCTTCGATTAAACGCATATCCGCAGGAATACGATCTCCCGCGCGTAATACGATAATATCGCCCGGGACTATTTCAGTTGTGGGTATCGTTTCGTGGTTGCCGTTACGAATAACGCGCGCCTCGCTGGAGAGCATATTGCGAATACTCTTCAGGGATTTTTCCGCGTTGCTTTCCTGGATATGACCAATTAAAGCATTGATTACCGCCACGCCCAGAATAACCAGCGTATCAACCCAGTGGCCCATGATTGCCGTTAATACGGCGGCGGCCAGCAGGACATAAATCATGACATCATTAAAATGGGCCAAAAAACGCAGCCAGGCGGGTTTGCCTTTTTTCTCCGGCAGCGCATTGGGGCCATGTTTTTGCAGACGCGCCTGCGCCTCTGCACGGTCCAGACCGCTGGCCTGGCTCTTCATGTGAGCAAGCACCTGCTCTGTGGTCTGCTGATATGCCAGCCCGCCGGAAGGCGGCACGTTTGGGGATAATTTTTTCTCGGTCATCGTATTTTTCCTTCAATATCCGGTGAAAAGAAGCCTGAATTCCTTTCGGGCATAAATAAATTCATTTTAAAGTCTTGCGGGTAAAATTGATCTACCGCAATATAATGACTTCTCGGTTATTCAAAACTGCTTAAAACTATTTTGATGAGCCAATTTTTACAAAATATTTCTAAACCAAATCTAAACGAGGAGGATCCATGTTTGGTATTTATCGCGGGCGTCGCCTGGCGTTATACATTATCGCAGCCATTGTTATTGCCACGTTAATTGGTTATAGCACCTATACATTTGTAAAATTATTTTCCTGATAAAGACGTTTATTTACATAACGCGATATTAATATAAATGCTGGGTCGTATTTTGTTATTTATTCGCTAAATAATATCTTCGTTTTATTCAATAACGCCTGAATCGCTGATATTGCTTTACGTTACAGGATGCCGGACAATGACATTTTTAACTGACGATTAACATTACGATGAAACACCCGTTAGAATCGCTGCTTACGGCAGGCGGCATTTTATTGCTTGCCCTGCTCTCCTGCCTGCTGTTACCCGCGCCGTCGCTGGGTCTGGTGCTGGCGCAGAAGCTGGTTCAGACCTTTCATATGGTCGATCTGAACCAGCTTTACACCATTCTGTTCTGCGTGTGGTTTTTACTGCTGGGTGCCATCGAATTCTTCGTCCTGCGTTTCGTCTGGCGCCGCTGGTTTTCACTGGCGTCGTAAGCCAATAAAAAAGCCGGGTGGCGACTTCGCCTTACCCGGCCTGTGATGGCAATTTTCCTGACCCGCCAGGGCGGAAAACAGCTCAGTGCGGCTGACTGTGGTTCTCCTTGCGGTACGCACCAGGCGGCTGGTTGAACGTCCGGGTGAAGATACGGGTAAACGTCTGCTGCGAGTCAAACCCGTAACGCAGGCAGATGTCGTACACCCGAGCGTCGGATTCACGCAGATCGCGCGCCGCCAGCAGCAGCTTGCGTTCACGGATATAACGCCCCAGACTCTCCCCTTTGTACTGCATAAACAGCCGCTGCAGGTGCCACTTCGAGTAGCCCGCGTGGCGAGCAATCTCTTCTATACGTAATGGCTGGTGCAGATTGTCGTCGATCCATTCGACGATAGTGTCGATGACTTGAGCGGAAATGGTCATGCTGCTGTCCCCCTCTGCTTCTCGCTTAAACATTATTCCCACCACGCGCGAAAGGTTTGCGTGGCGTCATTCACCCGGACGGGCTCGCCCAGCGCCGGCGTCAGTAGCCGATAATTTTTATCCTTGCTGGCTTTAGCCAGCTGGATCAGCGGATCGTTCCACGTATGTTTCGCCAGCACGAAGCGTCCGTTATGCCCGGGCACAACGGCTTTCGCGTTCAGATCCACCGAGGCCTGCGCCGTTTCCTCCGGGAGCATGTGGATGTACTTCCAGTCCTGGTCGTACTGGCCGTTTTCCATGATGGCGACATCCACGCCATCAAACTGCTCGCCGATGGCCTTAAAGTGCGGGCCGTAGCCGGAATCCCCGCTGTAATAAACCTTCTGCTCTGGCGTGACGAACATAAAGCTGCCCCACAGGGTTCGATCGCGCTTGATGCCGCGCCCGGAGAAGTGGCGCGCCGGCAGAACATGCACCGTCAGTTCATCACTGATGCGTACCGACTGGTTCCAGTCGCGCTCGTCAATAATCTCTGGCTTCATCCCCCAGTAGCGCAGATGGGATCCCACGCCCAGCGGCGTCACCACGCGCTTCACCTTCGGCAGTAGCGCCCTGATGGTGGCGTAATCCAGATGATCGTAGTGATCGTGCGAGATAATCAGCAGGTCGATTTCCGGCATGCTTTCAGCGCGCCACGGATACTCCCCGGCAAAGGCTTTATTCAGAAACGAGAACGGCGCGGCATAGTTGCTGAGCACCGGGTCAATCAGGATGCGTTTGCCCGCGAGCTGCAGGTACCACGAGGAGTGGCCGAGCCACACCAGGGTGTCCTGCTCCAGCGGCAGGCTCGCAAGATCGGTTTTCACCAGCGGCAGCGGCTGGGCCGGGCGCGCGTTTTCGGTTTTTTTGGTCAGAAAATCCCACGTCGCGACCAGCATGTTTTTGTCGCCGTTATAGCCCGGCGTTGGCAGCGTATTGTGGAATTTCCCGTCGCGATACTGGGGAGAGGCCTCCACTTCAGTGAGCTGCTCACCCTGCGGCGGCTGGCCGAATCCGGCATTCAGTACAAACGGTAAACTCGCAGCTGAAGCTATGATCATGATTAACACCACGCAGATGAAGAGAGGTTTTTTCATATCCAGACCCGAAAACGCGCCCCATCCGATAGTTTGCGCGGGGTAAACTTGATTATGAGTGAGTAAGCACTCATTATAGATATGATGATAAAGTCGTCAAGACGTTTTCGATCTTTGACATTCCGCGTTGCAGCGTGTCAAAGCACGTGTTTCAATCAGGGTTTTTATAATTGACAGGGGGAAAAATTTAGTGGCACGTCCGAAGAGTGAAGATAAAAAACAGGCCTTACTGGAAGCCGCAACGGTGGCGTTCGCACAGTCAGGTATTGCCGCCTCAACGTCGTTAATCGCCCGTAACGCGGGCGTCGCCGAAGGGACCCTGTTTCGCTACTTTCCCACTAAAGACGATCTGCTGAATGCCCTCTATCTGCACCTGAAGCAGGATCTCTGCCAGGCCATGCTGGCAAACCTCGATCGCACCATCACGCTGCCCAAAGAACATACCCGCAATATCTGGAACAGCTACGTGGACTGGGGTATTCGTAACCCCGTTTCTCATGCGGCGATCCGCCAGATCGGCGTCAGTGAAAAGCTGAGCGCCGAAACGGAACAGGCGGTGAAAGAGATGTTCCCGGAACTCCATGAGCTGTGCCGCCGCTCGGTGCGTCAGGTGTTTATGTCAGATGAATTTAAAACATTTGGCGATGCGCTTTTCTTATCGCTGGCCGAATCTACAATGGAATTTGCCACTCGCGACCCTTCCCGTGCCGTTGATTTTAAAGCGCTCGGCTTTGAGGTGATGTGGCGCGGGCTTGCCCAGGAAGAGAACGATGGACAGTAAAGCATTGCAGGAGCATGCAAAACGCGTGGCGCTGGAGCTGCCGTTCACCGAACACTGCTGGCCGTTCGGCCCCGAGTACGACGTGTTTAAGGTGGGCGGGAAAATTTTTATGCTGATGGCCACCGTACGCGGACGACCGCACGTCAGCCTCAAGTCAGACCCAGAAAAATCCTTGTTAAATCAGCAAATTTATCGCGGCGTTGAGCCGGGCTATCACCTCAATAAAAAACACTGGATTTCGCTTTACGGCACTGACGACATCACGCCTGAACTGGTCGCCGACCTGATAGCGGATTCGTGGAATCTGGTGGTCGATAAGCTGCCGAAAAAAGACCAGAAGTGGATCCGGCCGGTCTGATTGTTCGTCTGAGACGAACAGATTAAGCGCTCGAATTGCACTTATCTTTTTCCGCGTCCCGCTGTAATCTGCTTTCCTTTCGCGCCCGCGAGCGGGCGAATTTCATCACCAGGAGTTGTTATGGATATCATTTCTGTCGCCCTGAAACGCCACTCTACCAAGGCGTTCGACCCAGCCAAAAAACTGACCGCAGAAGAAGCGGAGAAAATCAAAACCCTGCTGCAGTACAGCCCGTCCAGCACCAACTCCCAGCCGTGGCACTTCATTGTAGCCAGCACCGAGGAAGGAAAAGCGCGCGTGGCAAAATCCGCCGCGGGCACCTATGTGTTCAACGAACGTAAAATGCTGGATGCTTCCCACGTGGTAGTGTTCTGCGCGAAAACCGCGCTGGATGACGCCTGGCTGGAGCGCGTCGTGGATCAGGAAGAGGCCGATGGCCGTTTCAACACGCCGGAAGCCAAAGCCGCAAACCACAAGGGCCGCACCTATTTCGCCGACATGCACCGCGTGGATCTGAAAGATGACGACCAGTGGATGGCGAAGCAGGTTTACCTGAACGTCGGTAATTTCCTGCTGGGCGTAGGCGCGATGGGTCTGGACGCGGTACCGATTGAAGGTTTCGACGCCGCCATTCTCGACGAAGAATTTGGCCTGAAAGAGAAAGGCTTTACCAGCCTGGTGGTGGTACCGGTTGGCCACCACAGCGTGGAAGATTTCAACGCCACGCTGCCGAAGTCTCGCCTGCCGCTGAGCACGATTGTAACCGAGTGCTGAACAAAACGGGCCGCGCAATGCGGCCCGTTACGCTTTACTGATGACTAACCTGCGATGTGGATGGACATCGCGATCGTATCCCCAGGCAAACGCAATCCAGCGCTCTTCCAGCTCGGCGTATGAACTCACCGGTGTTAAGTGCCACTCTTCGCCTACCGTACCGTCCGCCACGCTTATCTGATAATTCATACTGAACGCCCAGTCGATCATACGTAACCAAAACCGCTGCCCGTCTCCGGTTTGCTCGCTGTCAGAAACCACAATGTCGTATTCGCTTAGCACCCACTGGAAGAAGGATTGTGGTAAGCCACTGATGACACGCTGATGAACCGCGCGTGGCGTACGCCAGACCATAACCTGTGTCGCAGCCCCGTGGGGAAAAGTAATTTCTTTATGAAACGTCAACTTAACGGCATACGCCGTATAAGGTTTTCCGTCGTCGGTAGTCACGAGACGATATTCATCGCCATAACGCGATTTTAACAGGCGATATCCCACAGGCAGCATAAATCCGGGCAGGTGAAAATCCACCGTGCCTCGCGCAAGAAACGCTTCAGTATGTTCGACGTTTCGGGAGATAAGGCCTAATTTTTGGCTGAAATCTGCGGAATCAATCATCAGTGGCGACATGGTGGTTTCTCATGGCGTGAGTATAGACGACTTAACACCCCATCGAAATGATGTCGATTCATTCGAGGGGTTTACGTTAAACTCCAACTTACACCTGTTTCATCCATTCAGCAGACTCGGCTCTTACTCCCTGAAAGCCCCTCGCTAAAATTATTTCCCCTGCTCCGCCAGCCACGCCATCGCCCTTTCCCCCGCCTCATCCACCGGTAAATAAACCAGCAGCCGCGAGCCGTTTCGCGGCGCAGAGTACCAGTACATCTGCTGCAGCGTAAAATCCCCCAACTCGGGATGAGTAAACAGCTTGAGCTGGTTCTCCACGCCGCGCACGTCGTTGCGCTGGTGCCACAGGGTTTTGAACTCTTCGGACACCGCAAAGAAGCGCGCCAGTTTGGCCTCCCACAGCGGGTCGCCCCGGTGTTCGGCCATCGCCGCGCGGAAATAGGAGACGAATATCGGCAGCACATCGTCGCGTCTGCCGAGACGCGCGCGCCACGCCGGGTGGGTGAGAAACAGGTAAATACAGTTGCGGTCTTCCGGCGGGATTTCATTGAAATCGACGCCCATCAGGTGCCCGAAGCTGTCGTTCCACGCCACGATGTCGAAATTGGGCTTCTGGATGCTGGCGGGTTTCGGCAGCAGGGTGTCGAGCAGGCGGCGTGTGCCCTCGCTGATGCCCTCGCAGCAGACCGCCTGCGGCGCTTCGCCCGGCGGTAACCCCGCTAACAGAAACAGGTGTCGGGCCTCAGTCGGGGTACACTGCAGCGCTTTTGCCACAGCGGCCATCACCGCGCTGGACGGATTGACGTCCCTGCCCTGCTCCAGCCAGGTGTACCAGGTCACGCCCACGTCAGCGAGCATCGCCACCTCTTCACGGCGCAGACCCGGCGTGCGGCGGCGACCGCTGCGCGGCAGGCCGAGACGCTGCGGATCGAGGCTTTCGCGTCGCGCGCGTAAAAATGCCCCCAGCTGTTTTCGGGTGTCATCCTGAAGTGAGACGACGGGTTCAGACATCAAGGCCATAAATCCCCCTGCATGGTAGTGCCAGTACCAGTATAAGCAAGAACTGGTACCCGTTTATCAGATGGTTGATGCTACGACCATCTGTTGAATGACGCAATGGAGTTACCATGAATACGTCAGTTGTTTCACCGGGCCGCGCTGGCCTGATATTGCTGCTAACCGGCCAGATGCTGCCGATGATTGATACCTCAATCACCAACGTGGCGCTGGACGCCATTACCCACTCGCTGCACGCTACCGCTACCGAACTGGAGCTGATTGTCGCCCTCTACGGCGTGGCCTTCGCCGTCTGCCTCGCGCTCGGCAGCAAGCTCGGGGATAACTTTGGCCGTCGGCGTCTGTTCATGTGGGGCGTCGCGAGCTTTGGCCTGGCCTCGCTGCTCTGCGGGATGGCGGGGAACATTGAACAGCTGCTGGCCGCGCGCATCGTTCAGGGGGCGGGAGCCGCACTGATCGTGCCGCAAATTCTTGCCACGCTGCACGTGACGCTGAAAGGTACGGCGCACGCTAAGGCCATCAGCCTGTTTGGCGGCATCGGCGGGATTGCGTTTATCGTCGGCCAGATGGGCGGCGGCTGGCTGGTGTCGGCGGATATCGCCGGGCTGGGCTGGCGTAACGCCTTCTTTATCAACGTGCCGATCTGTCTGGTGGTGCTGGCGCTAAGTCGCCATTTCGTACCCGAAACCCGTCGCGAGACGCCGTCACGCATCGACTGGACCGGAACCGTGCTGCTGGCGATCATTCTTTGCTGCCTGCTGTTCCCGATGGCGCTCGGCCCACAGTGGCACTGGTCGTGGCCGCTGAAGGTTATGCTTCTCGCCATTATTCCGCTGGGCTGGCTGACGGCGCTGAATGCGCGCAAAAAGGAGCGTGAGAATGCCCATCCGCTGATCCCGCCGCGCCTGCTGCAGCTTCGCAGCGTTCGCTTTGGCATTCTGATTGCGATGCTCTTTTTCAGCGTCTGGTCCGGGTTTATGTTCTGTATGGCGCTGACCATGCAAACCGGTCTGGGGATGGCACCGTGGCAGTCCGGAAACAGTTTTATCGCGCTGGGCGTAACTTACTTTATTTCGGCGTGGTTCGCGCCGAGGCTGATTGCTCGCTACAGCACCAGTACCATTCTGCTGACGGGTCTGGCGATCCAGATTGCCGGCCTGCTGGCGCTGATCGCCACGTTCCGCGTCTGGGGAATGGAGAATACCGCCCTGACGCTGGCGCCCGCGACCGGGCTGGTCGGCTACGGGCAGGCGCTGATCGTGAACAGCTTCTACCGCATCGGGATGCGCGATATTCAGCCTGACGACGCGGGAGCCGCGAGCGCCATTCTCAGCACGCTGCAGCAGGCCGCGCTGGGGCTTGGCCCAGCCATTTTCGGCGCGATTTTGCTCCACGCGCTGCAGAACCATCACGGGGATTACACCCAGGCGGTGAACGTCTTCCTGATGGTGGAAACGGCGATGATGGTGGTGCTTGCCCTGGCGACGCTGCGCATCCGCCATCGCCTGTGCCTGCCAATGGTAAAGGTCTGCCAGGCCACCAAATAAGCCCGTGAATTTGCATAATATATCCGCAGCCGCCATTATGGGGCTGCATCAATACAGGAGACGTTATGCAGGAATTAATTGCTCAGGTTGAAGAGTTAGGCATTGAAATTAATCACACCACTTCTTTAGTGATTATCTTTGGTATTATTTTTCTTACCGCCATCATCGTTCATTTTATTCTGCACAAAGTGGTGCTTCGCGCTTTCGAAAAACGCGCGCAGGCCAGCAGCCATTTGTGGCTGCAGATCATCACCCAGAATAAATTATTTCACCGTCTGGCCTTCACCCTTCAGGGGATAATCGTCAACGTCCAGGCGGTACTGTGGCTACAAAAAGGTAGCGAAGCGGCGGAAATTCTCACGACATGCGCAAAGCTGTGGGTCATGGTGTATGCCCTGCTCTCCTTCTTCTCGCTGCTGGACGTGATTTTTAATCTGTCGCAGAAAATGTCCACCGCATCACAGCTGCCGCTGAAGGGGATCTTCCAGGGCATCAAGCTGGTGAGCGCCATCCTGGTGGGGATATTGATTATCTCCCTGCTCATCGGCCAGTCTCCGGCGATTCTGATAAGCGGTCTGGGCGCCATGGCTGCCGTCCTGATGCTGGTGTTTAAAGACCCGATACTCGGTCTTGTGGCAGGGATTCAGCTTTCCGCCAACGATATGCTCAAGCTCGGCGACTGGCTGGAGATGCCGAAATACGGTGCCAACGGCACGGTGACGGACATCGGTCTGACCACCGTTAAAGTACGCAACTTCGATAATACGATTACAACCATTCCGACGTGGGCCCTGGTCTCCGACGCCTTTATCAACTGGAGCGGCATGTCGGCCTCCGGCGGGCGACGCATTAAGCGCAGCCTGAATATTGATACCACCAGCATTCATTTTCTCGACGAGCAGGAACAGCAGAAACTCATTCAGGCGAAGCTGCTGAAGCCCTATCTGGCCGCGCGACATGAGGAAATTAGTCTGTGGAATCAGAAGAACGCTGAAGGGGAGTCAGTATTAAACCTGCGTAAGATGACCAATATTGGTACCTTCCGCGCCTACCTGAATGAATATCTGCGCAACCATCCGCGTATTCGCAAAGATATGACGCTGATGGTGCGCCAGCTAGCGCCTGATGCGAATGGTTTGCCGATTGAAATATACGCCTTCACCAACACGGTGGTCTGGGCTGAATATGAGGAGATTCAGGCCGACATCTTCGACCATATTTTCGCGGTGGTGGATGAATTTGGGCTGCGTATTCACCAGTCCCCGACCGGGAACGATATTCGCTCGTTGACCCTACAGCATCGGTAAGGTGGGTTGCCGGGCGTGAAGGCAGATGCAGTCTGGTGCCCTCACCCCGGCCCTCTCCCACAGGGAGAGGGAGAAAACCGCGCTACTTTTTGCGGGAAAGCTTAAACGCCACAAACAGGAAGATAACCCACACCGGCAGCAGCATCGCCGAAAGGCGCATCTCATCCATGGTGCACATCAGCACCAGAATCAGCCCCAGGAAAGCGATACAGATATAGTTCCCCGCCGGATAGAGCAGCGCTTTGAACTGCGTATCGCGTCCCTTGCGGCGCATCGCGGCGCGAAAGCGCAGGTGCGCCAGGCAAATCATGATCCAGTTCAGCAGCAGCGTAGCGACAACCAGCGCCATCAGCAGGCCAAAGGCCTCTTTCGGCAGCAGATAGTTAATCAGCACCACCAGCGAGGTGATAGCACCAGAAAGGAACAAGGAATTCACCGGCACGCCGCGACGGCTGACGCGGGTGAGGAACTTCGGCGCGTTGCCCTGCACGGAGAGGCCGAACAGCATGCGGC
Organism: Enterobacter sp. 940_PEND; assembly: GCF_001059415.1. NCBI lineage: Bacteria > Pseudomonadati > Pseudomonadota > Gammaproteobacteria > Enterobacterales > Enterobacteriaceae > Enterobacter > Enterobacter sp. 940_PEND. The sequence continues at coordinate 49,697 of NZ_JUMS01000078.1, read as the reverse complement.
TGTTGGAGTAAACGCCGCTGTTATAGACCGACAGAGACGCCACCAGAATGACGAAGTTCAGCGCCGAGGCCACCACGTTGCTGTTCAGATCGTGGAAAATCATCACGAACGGGCTGCTGTCGGACTTCACTTCCACCCACGGATAGAGCGCCAGCAGCACCACCAGCGAGCCGATGTAGAACAGCAGAATACGGTATACCACCTGGTTGACCGCTTTTGGAATGCTTTTATGCGGGTCGCGCGCTTCCGCGGCGGTAATGCCAATCAGCTCTAGTCCACCGAAGGAGAACATGATCACTGCCAGGGAGAGAATCAGCCCTTTCCAGCCGGTGGCGAGGAAGCCGCCGTGCTGCCACAGGTTGTCGATCGTGGCGCGCTCGCCGCCGTGGCCGGAGAAGAGCAGCCACAGGCCAAAGCCGATCATCCCGATAATCGCCAGCACCTTGATCAGCGCAAACCAGAACTCGGTTTCGCCATACAGGCGCACGTTGACGAGGTTAACGGCGTTAATAATGATGAAGAAGGCCGCCGCCCAGATCCACGTCGGGACGTCCGGCAGCCAGTACTGCATGTAAATGCCTGCGGCGGTCAGCTCCGCCATCCCCACCAGCACGAACATCACCCAGTAGTTCCAGCCGGAGAGGAAGCCTGCAAACGGGCCCCAGTATTTATAAGCAAAGTGCGCGAAGGAGCCTGAAACCGGCTCTTCAACAACCATCTCGCCAAGCTGGCGCATGATCAGGAAGGCGATAATCCCGGCGATACCGTAACCCAGCAGCACCGCCGGGCCAGCCATCTGAATAGCGGGGCCGATGCCGAGAAACAGCCCGGTACCGATCGCGCCGCCAAGGGCAATTAACTGAATATGTCGATTTTGCAAACCACGTTGCAGCGTCGGATTCTGATCCGACGAGGCTTCAGCGCTACCATGGCCTGAAGCGGATGACGCGTCTTTCACGTCCTACCCCTGTCTCATTTTTAGAAGGGGCACGTTTTAACACTTCATGCTGGAGGTAGCAAGGGATTGGGGCATCCCTGCCCCGGATAACGAGATGGAACGCTTAAAACGCGTAGCCAACCGAGACCTTAAAGGTGCGCGGTTCGCCCTGCGTAATATAGGTACCGGAATCGTCCACGCTGGCCCAGTAGTTTTCATTGGTGACGTTGTCGATGCCCGCGCGAACCGTCATCTGGTTTTCATTGCGGTTCACCGCGAAGCGATAGCGCACTCCCAGATCCAGCGTGGTGTAGCTGTCCAGCTTTTTGGTGTTTGCCAGGTCAGCGTACTGCGCGCCGGAATGGTTCACGCGGGCGGTGGCGGTCAGGCCGTCAACCGGCTTGATATCGTACTCTGCACCCAGCACGGCGTAAAAGTTCGGAATCCCGATCGCATCGTTACCCTGATTCACGCCATTTTTGGTTTTGGTCAGCTCGGCCTGCAGCCAGGTGGCGCTGGCGTTCAGGCGCATCCCCAGCGCGGGCTCGCCGAAGACGTTCAGCTCCACGCCACGGTTTCGCTGCTCGGCATCCAGGCCGTAATGGCCGCTGTCGTCGAGGATCGCCGACGGCATTTTGATCTCAAACAGCGCAAGCGATCCGCCCACGCGGCCGAAGTCCGCCTTCACGCCCACTTCGTTCTGCTTAGAGTGAACGATACCGGTGCTCTGGCCGTAGTTGGTGGCGGTGTTAGGTGCAGTTTTGCCCGGCTGCAGCGCTTCGGTGTGGTTTGCATAGAGGGAAATCTCCTCCCACGGCTTGTAGACCACGCCGTAGGTGGGCATCCAGCGGCTGCCGTCGAAGCCGTCCGCCGCGTTTTCCGCACCGGTAACTTTGTTATATCCGCGAACGACCACTTTCTGATGGCGGGCGCCTGCGGTGAACAGCAGCTTGTCGTCCAGCACGCCCAGCGTATCGCTAAGCAGCCAGCCCTGGGTACGGGTGCGCCCGCTGGTCAGCGGATCGCTGTACTTTCCGCCGGAACCGTTCAGGTTGGTGCTGTCCGGCATATCGACGCCGGTGTTGTGGTAGATGTTGGTGGTCGGATTATCCTTCGCCGCCGACATTTTCCACGCGATTTTTTCGTTTTTGGTCATCGCCGAATAGCCAACGTTGACCTTGTGCGAGACGAAGCCCGTAGTGAAGTTACCGCGAACGCCCGCCATGCCGCTGACGGAATCGCTGATGCGGTTGGTATCAAGACGGCTGACCGTTGCCTTGCCGCTTTTATCCACCAGCTTCGGCGCGCTGTAGATGCCTTCCTCGTGCGCGTGCTGCGCGCCAAGACCGGTATAGGCCGTCCAGCCGTCGGTGATGTCGTACTCGCTGCGCCACATCCCAAATTCGTTTTCGATATTGCTGTAGGCCCACTTCTGCGAGAAGTTACGATCGTTTTTCGGCGGCTCGGGAACGAAATCCACCGCGGAAATATTGACGCTGGTCGGGCTGCCGTGGAAGGTTTTCTTCTGATAGCCCAGATCCAGCGAGGTGCGGAAGCGGTCGCCAGCGTAATCCAGGCCCGTAGAGAGCAGCGTGGTGCGGCGGCGGTCATTCGGTATGCCGGTTTCCCCTTCGCGATGAACCAGGTTCACCCGCGCGCCGAACTGGTCGCTGTCGCCGTAGCGACGGCCCGCATCAAGCGTAGTTCCAATCTGGGAATCCGAGGTGTAGTCTACGCCGACTTTGGCCTGCGGGAGTTCGCCCGCGTGTTTTGGCTCAAGGTTGATCATCCCGCCCACGCCGGAGCTTGCCGCGCCGTTCATCAGCGAGTTGGCCCCTTTGAAGATCTCGATGCGGTCAACCATCTGGGTATCCACCACCTGGCGCGGCAGCACGCCGGACAGACCGCCAAATGTCATGTCGTCGCCGTCGAACTTCAGGCCGCGGATGCGGTAGGTCTCCGCACTGTTGCCGTATCCCTGAACGAACTGCACGCCCGCGTCGTTCGCGACGACATCGGCAATGGTTTTCGCCTGCTGATCTTCCACCAGCTTCGAGGTGTAGCTGATGATGTTGAACGGCACGTCCATGGCGTTCTGCTGGCCCAGCATCCCCATGCGCCCGCCGTTCGCCACCTGCCCGTCAAGAAAGGCAGGTACCAGCTGGTCGCCGCCGGGTTTGAAATCGCTGGCTGGTGCAGCCTGGACAACGAGGGTGTCCTCTTTTTGATCGTCCGCCGCAATGGCGGAATGTGTCGCCGCGCCAACGGCGAGCGCCAGCAGCGTTTTGTGCATGATGGTGTTGTTCATCGTTAACTCATTTTAAAGTGCGCGCAAAAATGACCCGTTGTCGGGCCTTAGAATATGTTGAATGCAATGCAAATGAGAACTATACGCATTATCCATGCATTGGCAAGCGTAACCGCGTTCATGAGGAGAATTGGCGAGATAAGAGGGGGAACGGCCACCCCGCTTCGGGGGTGGCTGCAATGACGTTATTTTTTCTTGTAGATATTGGCCGTACCGTGAATTTTATTGTTGGTGTTCCCTGACGTGAGCACCAGAACATCCGCGCCTTTCTTATCGGCTTTCTCAATCAGTTCTTTTTTCGCATCATCCACCGATACTTCATTCGAGGTGTTTACCGTACCGATTTTTTTATATTGAGATGCAACTTTTTTGAACTCGCTTTTAGTAAGTAGCTGTGCAGCAAATGCATTGGTCGTAAACAGTAACGCCGTTCCCAACAAAATAGCAGTCGTCTTTTTCATAACCTTTTTCCTTGAGATTAATCAGCAATTACGAAAAACCTCACGCAGTGTGGTGAGGTTTTATGAGCATGGTAGAGAATCTCAGGAATTGCCATACGTTCGGGAAAAATCTTTTATAACAACCCGTTGCATGAAATTACTAACGAATATTAAGAATATTCGAATACCCGCGCGGTGCCAGCAATATCAACGCGTACCGCCGTGCCCGGGTTCCATCCTGGCTGGCTTACGGTCTTCAGAATCACCGGCTGCTGCTGTCCGGCCAATCCCAGGGTGAGCGTCGACAGCTGGCCGGTGAAGTCCACGTCGAGAATCGAGATCGGACTTTCATCCGCTGCACATGCCGTCACGCGTAATTGTTCAGGGCGCATCATTACCCTGCCCTGTCCTGTCGCATGCGCGTTGTCCGTCGGCACTTCACCCAGCGCGCACACGGCATACCCGGCAGCGAGCTGAGCAGGCAGGATCACGGCATCGCCAAGAAACAGCGCCGTCTCTTCGTCAACCGGACGGGTGTAAACGTCATAAGGCGTACCGACCTGCGTGAAGCGCCCGGAGCGCATGACGGCAACCTGCGTGGCAAAGGACAACGCTTCGTTCTGATCGTGGGTGACCAGAATCGAGGCCACGCCCGCTTCGGCCAGCAGATCGGCCGTTGCCTTACGCGTCGTGGCGCGCAGGCCGGTATCCAGAGCCGAGAACGGTTCATCCAGCAGCATCAGTGAAGGCCGCTGGGCCAGCGCACGGGCAAGGGCCACGCGCTGCTGCTGTCCGCCGGAAATCTCGTGGGGCCAGTGAGTTGCGAGCTGCCTGTCCAGAGAAACCATCTCCATCAGCGCCTCAACGCGCTGGCGTTTCTCGTGGCGGGTGCCGTCCAGCCCCCAGGCGATGTTGTCTGCCACATTGAGGTGCGGGAACAGCGCACCCTCCTGAGGCACAAAACCAATCCGGCGCAGGTGGGCGGGAACAAAACTGTTTTCATCGAACAGCGTTCTCCCCTGCATGACAATGCGCCCGGTGTCAGGCGTTTCGAACCCGGCAAGAATACGCAGCAGCGTGGTTTTCCCCGACCCGGACGGCCCGACAATCGCCGTCCTGCTCCCCGGCGCCACGCTCAGGTTTAAGCTCTCGAGCACCTGCACATCAGAAAACGATTTAGAAATGGCGGTTAATTCAAGCATGTCATAGCCCTGCAATTTTTTTCGACTGCATATAGAGAATGGCGGTCAGCGGGAGTGAAATCAGGATCATCAGCATCGCGTAAGGCGCGGCAGCAACATAGTCAATTTCACTGGTCAGCGCCCAGAATCCGGTGGAGAGCGTGCGCGTGCCCAGCGGAGAGAGCAGCAGCGTGGCGGTCAACTCGTTGCTGACGCCGAGGAAAACCAGCGCGGCACCCGCCGCCGCGCCCGGCGCGGCCAGCCGCATCGTGACGCTCCAGAGCGCCTTCGCGGGCGTGCTGCCCAGGCTGCGCGCCACGTTTTCCAGCTCAACCGGCGCCTGCGCAATCCCCGCCCGCAGGTTGATGAGCGCGCGGGGCATAAACATCAGCAGGTAGGCAAGGAACAGGGTAATTTCCGTCTGGTAAATGGGACGGGCGTAATGAATGGTGACGGTGACCAGCGCCAGCGCCGTGACGATGCCCGGCAGCGAGCTGGTGATATAGATGCACCCTTCAAGCATCCGGAAGATGCGATGCGGATAGCGGATACCCAGCCACGCGATGGGGATCACGCACGCGGTCGTCAGAAGCGCACCGCCCACGCCGAGCATCAGCGTCTGGCGCAGCGAATGCCAGAGATCGGCACTCATCCAGTTTTGCACGCCGCCGAGCCAAATCCAGCGACACAGGACAACTAGCGGCACGCCCAGCGCCAGAACGATCAGCACGATGAAAAACAGCTGGCCCAGCGCTGCGGCCGCAGGCTTCAGCGGCCAGCGTTTCTGCTCGCGCGCGGCCCCGGCGCCAATGCGCGCGTAGCGTGCTTTTCCGCGCGTCACGCCCTCCAGCATTAATATAGCCAGACAGCACAAGGCCAGCACGCCCGCCAGCATGTTCGCCGCCGGGCCGCTGAAGGTAGACTGGAACTGGTCATAAATTGCCGTGGTGAAGGTATCAAAGCGGATCATCACGTACAGGCCATATTCCGCCAGCAGGTGCAGCGCCACCAGCAGCGCGCCGCCGCAGATAGCCAGCTTGAGCTGGGGCAGCACCACGCGGAAAAAGACCCGCCACGGCGGCGTACCGAGCGAAGCGGCGACATCTTCAAGCGTCGGGTCAAGGCGACGCAGCACCGCCGCAACCGGCATATAGATAAACGGATAGTAGGCAAGTACGGAGAGGAAAATGCCCGCGGAGAGCCCGTGCATGGACGGGACAGCGCTCACCCAGGCATAGCTTTGCACAAACGCGGGGATCGCCAGCGGGGCGACCGCCAGTGCGGACCAGATCCCTCGCCCGGCAAGCTGCGTGCGCTCCGTGAGCCAGGCGATTGCCACGCCCGTCACGATACACAGCGGAACCGCTAAAGCCGTCAGCCACAGCGTGTTGCTGAGCAGCTCAGCAACACGCGGGCGAAACACCAGCGCCTTAATGGTTTCCCAGCCGGTCTCAATGCCAATGGCAATGATAAAACCCAGAGGCAGAAGCGCCATTAATGAAAACAACACAGCTAACGCCACCATCGGCAGTGCAGGACGCCTGCGGGCAGGCTCCTGCACTCTGTTTTTTCCGATGTCGAGACTCAGACCAGACATAAGACGTTCACTTTACTCTCAGGATCACAGCAGGCCGGCTTGCGTCATAAGCTCGATAACTTTTTTACTGTTAAGCGTCGAAGGTTCAACTTTCGGTGCATCAAGATCTTTTAGCGGGACCAGTTTCGGGTTTGAGGCCGCGTTCACGCCCACCGCATACTCAAAGGCGTTGTTAGTACGCAGGCTTTCCTGACCTTCTTTACCGGTAATGTATTTGATGAAGGCCTGCGCCTGCGCTTTATGCTTGCTGGATGCCAGCACGCCGCCGCCGGAGAGGCTCACAAACGCGCCCGGATCCTGGTGTTTGAAGTAGTAGAGCTGGGTATTTTTGCTGTTTTCACCGGTTTTGGACTGATCGACAAAACGGTAGTAGTGATAAATCACGCCGCCATCAATCTGACCGGCATTGACCGCTTTCATCACGGTGCTGTTGCCTTTATAGGCAACGAAATTGGCTTTCATCGCCTTGAGCCATTCCAGCGTGGCCTTCTCGCCTTTCAGCGCCAGCATCGCGCTCACGATGGCCTGGAAATCCGCGCCTGACGGTGATGCCGCCCAGCGGCCTTTCCACTCGGGCTTTGCCAGATCCATCAGCGATTCAGGCAGCTGCTGTTCGTTCAGTTTTTCCGGGTTATACACAAACACCGTGCTGCGGGCCGCGATGCCAATCCAGCGGCCGTGCGCCGGACGATATTCTGCCGGTACCTGCTTCAGAGTGTCTGCATCCAGCGGCGCAAACAGGTTGGCGTTATCCACCAGCACCATTGAAGGCGAGTTCTCCGTGAGGAATACGTCTGCCGGGGACGCGCTGCCTTCCTGAACCAGCTGGTTACCCAGTTCGCTGTCATCACCATTACGCAGAGTGACCTTAATGCCGGTGTCTTTGGTAAAACCGTCAACCCACGACTTCACCAGGTTTTCGTGCTGCGCGTTATAAACAACGATACCTTCGCTGTTATCGGCGGCAACCGCTTGTACGGAAAGGAAAAGAGATGAAGACAACAAGGCAAGCGAGAAGCAGGACAGCAGGCGAGAATTCATGAACATATCCTTAATAGACCAACGTGATTAACGACTCATAGCTTTGTGGGACAGGATTAAAGCATACAACAACGCTAATGATAATTAGTATCAATCCAGTTTAGGCGTAAAAGTGTAAAATTTCTTTTTAGAAGATTTTAGAATGATAAAAATCCAAATTTTAATGAGAGATAATTTTTAGATTAAGAAAACCTTAAGCCTGCTTAAAATGAAATTGATTAGCCTTCTATTCATTATGACGCGAAGGTAAATCTGTTATTCCTGCGCCCGGAAGATATAAAAGCCCCGATTTTGCGGAGCTTTTTATGCTTATCCGGAGGTCGCTAAATTTAAAAGCCGACTAATTTAAAAAGCATCACATAACCGCATGAGGGGCATACATCGGATAGGTGAAGAACAATAAATGCACGCAGTTCAGCCCAAAATGGAATAACGTCGCAACCCAAAGCCTGCCGCTCCACATCCACGCCAGACCGTAAATAATGCCGGAGAGGCTGGCAAAAATAATCAGTAGTAAACCGCCGCTATAATGCATCAGTCCAAAGATGACTGAGGCAATCAACAGCGCGACAACAGGATGAATAATCCGGGACAAGCGTTGCTGCAGGTAGCCTCTGAACAAGACTTCCTCAGCCAAAGAGACGAAAAAAATATTCGCAAGGGCAAATTGAGCGAACCATTCTGGCGCATGCGGCTCAATTCTAAGTCCACCCAACGCAACAGCCAGAAGTAACAGCGCGGGTATCGCAAGAACCAATATTCCCCAGCCGACCTTGCCAGCTTGATAGAGGGGCTTTGCTACGAATAACGTTGGCATGCACGTAATTAAAAAGAACGGCACCACTGCCTTGTCCATATTAAAGTACATACTGAACGGTATGCTTTGCGGACCAACGACGACAGCATCCAGCACCTTGGGGTTATGAAAACCCGGGATCACATGCAAAACCAGGGCAACGGCGATGGCCACGCACAGGCCTTCGACCAGATATGTATATTTATTATTTTTATTACGTAGCCATTCAACAGCAGACCAGCCAACAACGATTGATGCAATAACCAGCAGCGCCGGAGCGTAAAGAATACTCTGTTTCCAGCCGAGAAATGCCGTTAATCCCAGAATCAGGTAAGCCAGGCTTTTATTAAGGGAGAGTGCGGCAAGCGAAGTTGCGAGTAGATACCACATAAATGTCCTTCTTGACCGGTAAATTTTAGGGGCGATGTCCCAAATATGTCCCACAGCGGAAATCAGGAGGATGTGAAAGAGGCATAACTCTATGAAATGAAATGGCACGCCCTGTAGGATTCGAACCTACGACCTACGGCTTAGAAGGCCGTTGCTCTATCCAACTGAGCTAAGGGCGCACTGATATGCGTGTACTTCGCGGTGGTGAAACGCGAAGAATTATACGGTCAATGGCAAGTGAGTCAATGTCTTTTCCGCTTTACACGGCAATTACCACTAGCCGATTGTAAATACGGCTATTTTCTCAACATTTCGCCCTGTTTCACCGTAAAATTTGGCGCTGCGAAAAGGCTTAGTTGCATTTAAGTAACGCCTGCTGTTTTCCTGAACGTCAGCTCGTCACACTAGAGTCAGGTATCCCGGCCGCCTGGAGGCTGGCAGACAACAGGACAATGGAGTGACAGCGCAAAACCTGATCGATACGCCCCCCCGGTTACAGTACATTTCTCAGGACATCGTCGGCATTAAGCTTGAGCCCATCGTCGCCCTTTCCTCCTTGCGCCTGGTTGGCGTGGAGGTACTTAGCGTTCTGTCCGACACGCGGCACAGCGAGGACTTTTTTTGCGAACGGTCCGCAGACTGGTCGATAGCGCTGCTTGAAGCGCAGCTTGGCGCGTTAAAAAATGCGCCGCACGGTCATAATCTTTTTATTAATCTGCCGATAACCGTCCTGACAGAGACAGCCTCTTTTCAGCGACTTATCCGGTTGCCAGACGTGTCGCTCAATATTGAGATTGTCGATCTCGCGTCCTTTTTAGCGCTGACCCTCGTCGAGAAGCAGCATGTCGTTCAAAATTTGCGGCAACTTAGCAGACAGGGACACGCAATCTGGCTTGATGACGTGGATGACGTCACCGTGCAGTCGTTTTTATCCTGCCGACTCCCGTTAAGCGGCATCAAAATAGATAAGGAAGCATTCTGGCGTTTACGCGACACCCCTGCGCTGAGGCAACTGGTTTCCCTTTGCTTTCAGCTTGCCGGGAAAGTGCTTATTGAAGGTATTGAGACTGAACGCGATCGTACCTGGGCACTGCAGGCAGGCGCAGACCTCGGCCAGGGATATTACTGGCCGTCCTGGACATGGCCGGAGGATTAAAAAGCCATTTCCAGGAGGGAGACCATGCGAATGACAGTGCGCCGTTACCGGCGGCGGCGTACAGGAAGTGATGCACTGGGATTTACGCGCTCACCTTTTGCTCCCCCCTTTTTCGACCGGCTCGAATTTTTGAGCCAGTCTATCAGCCAGCCCCGCAAAACCGACGCCCCGTTTATCCTTCTGGTGACGGAGGATCACTACCTGCGCACCGGTTTTCTCAACGCCCAGTTTCCCCTGAGCAGCTGCTGCGACTACGCCACGCTGGACGACGCCCTTATCGCTCAAACGCAGTGGCCTTCAGCTCGCCTGGTCGTGGATATTGAAAGCCGGTCCACGGGGCTTCTGGAGAAACTGGATCAGTTGAGACGGCATAGCCTGTTTCCTCCGTTCCTGACGCCCTGGCTGCTGGTCCGGGCCGATAATTACGATACCCGCCTCTTCTGCAAAGCGGCGGGTCCCTTTCATGTGCTCGAACGTCAGCTGAGCGCCGCTGCGCTCCAGCACAGCCTGTTGGATACCCTACCTCCGCTGGGTACCGAGAAAGACTGGTTCTCGCGCAACGAATGGCCCATCCTGCAGGAGCTTTCCCGGGGCAGGACATTGCGTCAAATTGCCCTTATGCAGAATCGCCCCTATAGCCGCATTATCTATCGTCTCAGCTGCATCCTCCTAAAGCTGGGGCTAAGCCATCGCCAGGAATTGCTCCATCTTCTTAATAACCTCTCAGACTGCACGTTTTCACTTACCTCCTAACCCCTTATTTCCTAAAGCGGTTTAAGAATTTACTTACCACCTGCGTTGCGAAAATGTTAATTTTTAACAATAAAATCGAATTTATAACTATTCCTAATTTATGGGCGCGAACCTTGTGAAATGCCACAAATTAGCGGAACGGCAGCACTTTCCTCCATCCGTTAAGCGAATGCAGAAGGCGTTAACAAGATGATAATGATGTAAAAACAAGCAGCTTAACGACAACTGCCAGGAGTAAAAAGCGAAGCGGGCAGCATGTTCTCCTGTGCAGGAGATGCGGGTCTTCGGGTAAACCTGGGTGCTTTCAGATGAAGGTCTGACGGCCTGCGAGGGCAATTTTTAACCTCACGTTTGCGGGTTCGTCCCTTTCAAAGAGGCGTATTTTTGTTAACAATTGATCAACATACAGCGATATCTGTTATTTTTTGTTATTACATAAAGATGAAAATATGCGGTAAATGGGATAACAGGACATTTCCGCTATTTTTAAAAAAATAGCGATTCATATCCAGAAGATAATACAAACCAATACCCTCATATTAATTTACAGGGTTTTCGGAAAAAACTTACCCTGTATAATAAGATGCGTATCAAATCTGAATAAGAAAAACCTTTTTGCCAACACCAGCCTAATGAGATGACCGCGCTGAGGCATAGTTCTTTTCATTACGTAAACAAGGATGCTTTCGCTCTTCCCAGGGAAATACTACGGTACAGGGATCTGCACATTATATCCTTCCGGCATTTCGAGAGTTTTACCAAACTCTGTATAACGCTTTTAACAATCTGAGGCATTAAAAATGAAACCGGCATCCGTTATCATTATGGACGAACATCCTATCGTCAGAATGTCGATAGAGGTCCTGCTACAGAAAAATAAGAATATCGCAGTCAAGCTCAAGTCTGGCGATAGCCATGAAGTCCTTGACTGTATCCGCAATCACCCTATCGATCTGGTGATCCTTGACATTGAACTCACGGGCACGGATGCCTTCTCTTTACTAAAGAGAATCAGGAACTTAAACAAAAACATTAAGGTTCTGTTCCTCTCGTCTAAATCAGAGTTGTTTTACGCGGGTCGCGCCATTCGCGCCGGGGCAAATGGCTTCGTCAGTAAACGAAAAGATTTGGGTGAGATCTACAACGCCGTAGAAATGATTCTGATGGGCTATTCCTTTTTCCCGTCAGAGACGTTGAACTTTATAAACCATTTGGGTTCCGGGAAAGGGATGGCAGTAGATATGCCATTATCGAATCGCGAGGTTACGGTATTACGGTATCTGGCGAATGGATTATCCAACAAGGAAATTGCTGAACAGCTGCTTTTAAGCAACAAGACCATTAGCGCGCATAAATCCAATATTTATTCCAAGCTGGGTGTGCAAAGCATCGTAGAATTAATTGATTACGCCAAAGCCCACGAACTGCTATAACCTGAATTCACTCCCTGCAGCTTATCTGAGCTGCAGGGAGTGCGGTCAGTGCTAATTATAATTAATCATGAAGGTGGCATCCGCATCAGCCCGTCCGGGCTGAGGGTTATCGGCAGTGGCAATATAATTGGCATAAAACGACAGCGTCGCATTTCCCTGTGCGTCAACCGAAACCGGCTGGCTGGCCTGCTGAAGCGCCAGGCGAGTTTTATCCGCATCCCTGATCTCAACGGCGACATGGCTTGCAGTACTGGCGTCATTCAGCGCCAGTAAGCCGCTATTGCTCCCATCAGCTTTACCCGAAAACGTAATGGACGCCGCGCCCGGCGGGCAGCCGGTCAGCTTCAGCGTAAACGGCATAGGCTGCGTGCGGCTCCCGGTGGTGCTGAGCTGTTTCGTGGGCCAGGTGCCCAGCGGGACGGCCTTGTCGCTGTCGCTGCCCTCGGCAACGCAGGTAAAATCGACGATATTGCCGTAGAGCCGAATGTTAATTTCGCCCAACGCGGTGTCCGCCTGAGCCTGGGTGCAAAGCGCAAAGAGCGCTACGGTGATAAAACGGATCCCGTTTCGCATATCGGCTCCTTAGTCGTAATCCACGCGCAGGTATCCGCGCGAGGTGAAGCGCCCTTCCGCTGGCTTATTGCCCGTCACGCTCACCGGCCAGACCCGGATCCCCACCTGAGCCTGTGCGCTGTCGTCGAGACGGAACGGAATTTTGCTTGTCAGGTTGTTGGGCGTCAGCGGCGCCCCGCTCTCGTTGGCGATGATGAACCCCACGTCCGGGTTATCCGACACCAGCACATTATCAGAGACTTTTTCCGCCTCGACGCGCATCGTCAGCATGGCGTTCGCCTCCACGTTGGTGCATTTGATGGCGATGGTTTTGCTTTGCGATGAGACCCCCTCCGGTTTGTTACCTACACCCGCCTTGCTGAACAGGGAGGCGCCAATGTCGCCGAAATCAAACTCCACCACGTTACCGGCATTGATGGCGCAGCTTTGCGGCACCTGGATGGTACCGCTGTAGCTGATGGTATAGACCGGCGTGGTGAGCGGATCGGAAGAGGTGGTGGTGACGTAAACGCGGAACATGGTGGCGCGCGGGATCACCACCATGTTAATAAAACGCCGGGTCACCTTAAGACGGAAGACCAGGCTGGAGTCCTGCACGCCAAACGGTTTGTTTTTGGAGACGTTAGGATGGCTCCCCATCTGTATATAGCTTTTTGGCGGATAAAATACGCCAGCAAAGCTGTCCGTAATTTTCATCGCCCCGTCCAGATAGTCGTTAAGCTTCAGATATTGATAGCCATCGCTCGTTCCCGTTACCGGATAATCGGTCACATAGCTGCGCTTGGTGGTATTCCCGGTCGTGCCCTTCGGGCAGACGGCATTTACCCCTACCCACTGCGATTTCTCGCTGAGCGTCACGACCTGCCCAATCTGGTTATTCGAGCTGTTGAATTTATCCGTCAGGTCGTAATGCACCTCCGTCGGCACGCCTTTTTCATTGACGCATACGGTCGCTAACGCATTTGTCGCAGGCAGTAACGCCAGAAGCGACAAGGCAAAGAGTTGGGTTTTATTCACAGCGAATCCCCTTCAGTGTGATCGCCTGCTGCAGGCTCTTTTCAGGCAAGCTGTAAGGCGCGCGACACTGGGACTGCGCCCCGTCGCCCCACTGGATCAGCAGTTCGCCTTCCAGCGGCAGCCCGCTCAGGTAAATTTGCCCGTCATCCCCCACCATGCTGGTCACGCCGCTTTTGGTTTCGCGTACCACCGCGCCGAACGGCACCGGCTGGTTGCCGCGCATCACCGTCAGCAGGGCGCGCACGCCAATGCGGGTATCAAAGCTGGCGCGTACCAGCGCGCCTTTGGTCGGTACCACGCTGCTCACGTTGTTTTCGATATCGGTGTTGTTGCTCATGGTGTTGGTATCCAGCGCCACGCGGTTGTAACGATAGACGGTGGCATACGGCATCACCGCGTAGCCTCGCCAGTCGGTTTTCACGCCGGTCTGGTTTTCAATACTGACGCCCGATGCCCCCGGCGCTTTGATCAGCACGTTGGTGTCGCCCAGCGGCTGGCTGAAGGTCACGCCGTCGGCGTGGCCGACCACCCCACCGGAGAGCTGCCAGTTGAGATCGTGCTGATCGCGGGAATAGTTGTAGCCCACGCCCAGCGTGCCGTAGGTCGCCTGCCAGTTGGCGCTGGCGCTTCCGCTTGAGCCGTTGGTGCTGGCGTGTCCCTGAGTCACGCTGTAGTTCAGGTTGCGGTCCTCCAGCAGCGTTCCGCTGACGCCGGTTTGCCAGCTTGTGTCGCCATCACTGTTTCGACTGGCGGATGCCGTAGCGTAGGCGCGGTCAATCGCGCTGTCCCGGCGATAGCCCTGGCGGGTAAAGAGGCTGAACGGCACGGAGACGTTAAACGACGCGATCCGATCGGTACCGTCTATCCCCACGGATTTGTTCCACGACCACGAGACGGAGTAGTTGATCCCCTTCACGCCGCCCGCGTAGCCCAGCTGGTACCAGAGGTTCGTCTCGTCTGTTCCCCAGTAGGTCTGCTCGCTGCCGGAGATATAGACCGAGCCGTAGTCCCCGAGAGACTGAGAAACGTTGAGCTGGAAACGGCCTTTTTTATTCCACGTCAGGTTGTGATAGCTCTGCACGTCCGGCACATCGTTATCGTTCTGGCTATCGGCATACTGATAGCCCTCCATTGAGCGCCAGGCGACATCGTCGAGGGTGTAAAACCCTTTTGTGGAGTAACGGTAGCCCAGCAGCTGGAAGTTGGTGCCGAAGCCGTTAAGGGATTTCGCGTAGAGGAAGCGCAGAGACTGGCCTTCATGCTTGCTGTCGTCCGCGAGCTGGCTGCGGGCGTGGGTGATATCGAGCGAGACCGCGCCCCAGTCGCCCAGGTTTTTCCCGGCCCCAACGGCCACCGCGGTATAGCGTGACGCCAGCTGCGTACCGCCGTAGAGCGTGTAACCGTTGGCAAGACCGGTAATCAGGGTGCCCTGAGTGAAGAACGGCGTATCCTGATCGCTGTTACCGCTGCGGTAATCCCCGGCAACGAGATCATACTTCCAGCGCCCTTCACGCTGCAGTAGCGGGACGGTGGAGTACGGCACGGTATAGCGCTGCTGGGTACCGTCTTTCTCTTCGACCGTGACTTCCAGGTCACCGCTTGAGGAGGTCGGGTTAAGATCGGTAATGGCAAATGCGCCCGGCTGCACATAGCTTTGATAGATAACGTAGCCGTTCTGGCGAACCACCACTTTTGCTGGCGTACGGGCGATCCCGCGCACGGTCGGCGCGTAGCCCTGCAGGCTGTCCGGGTACATGCTGTCAGACGAGAAGAGCCGCCCGCCGCGAAAACCCATGCTGTCGAAGACGTCATTCCCGGTATTGCTGTCGCCCAGCACCAGTTCGCTTTTAAGCGGGATGACGGTGCGCTGCGCCCAGGTGCCGATATTCTGCCACTCGCTGTGCCGCTGCCCGTTATTCTGCGTGTACCGCCATGCGCCGTTGTTACGTAAACGCCAGGCGCCATAGTTCAACCCGCTCTGCAGGTTCAGATAATAGCTGTCGTCTTCGCTTCCCCGGTTACCGGTGAAGCTGTAGTTCACCAGCGCGGCGGGAATGCCTTCATCCCACTGTTCAGGCGGAATGTAGCCCCGGGCGCTGTTTTGCAACGCCACCTGCGGCAGGCTGACGTCCAGACGCTGTGAGGCAAAGTTGAATACCGTTTCGCTGCCGGGTATGGCCGTGGTCAACGGAACGCAGGTGTCGCCCTGTACCTTAGCCAGCTCGGGAAACGCCGCGACGTTGACGCCAAAGCGATCGAGCATCGCGCGCGTAATGCACGCCGACAAACCGCCCGCCACCGGCGGCGTGTTCTCGGCCTGCTCGAAACGCACGTCCTGGGTACCGATAAACTCATCGTTACGCCAGATATCCACGCGATAAACGCCGGGTGCCTGCTGGTGTCCTTGTTCAAAACGGGACAAATCCGCCACGCTGGCGGTGTCGTCGGACAAGAAGGCCGGGTTGAAATAACTTTCGCTCCAGCCAGCCTGCGGCCAGAGCGCAGCCATCAGCGCCAGCGCAACCGGGCAGTAACGTCCCTGGTGGTTTTTCATCGCCCTGACTCTGCTCACAGGTTAACGCTACGCGCCGGAGTGATGGCACCGTAGTCATTCACGCTCTGCCAGGAAAGCGTGCCGCTGGCACCGGCTGGCAGCACCTGCTGTGCCGAGCTTTTCGGCGCAACCATCAGGTTTTCCAGCGTCTGCCCGCCCATCTTCAGATTGACGAGGGTGATGTAATACGGGGATGCGTTGCTGACCTTGAGATGGCTGCCCGCGCGCTCAAACCGCAGCTGGGAAAGCGCCTCTTCCGGCTGCATCGCCAGGTTGTTCGGGCGCACAAACAGCTTGATGCGTGAGAGGATCGCCAGCTGCAGCACGTTATTGTTTTCCGTTTTCGCTTTGTTCACCGACGGGATCGCCTTCACGTTCATGTAAAAGAGCGATTCACGATCGGCTGGCAGCGCTGGCCCGGCGTAAATAATACGCAGCGTGTTTTCACTGTTCGGCTCGCTGACAAACAGGGGGGGAGTGACGGCAAAGGTTTTTTCTTTTTGCCCGCTCGCATTTTCGATCCACGCGTTAATTAAATAGCGTTCCTGTTTGTTGCTGTTGGTGATCGCCAGCGACGTTTGCTTCGCCTCTGCGGGATAAATAACGCGCGTGGCCCCCAGCGCAATACCGCCGGAAGCATTTGCGCAGGCAGAAACCATCATCAAAATAAACGATAAAAAAAGTCCTGGTTTAATTAGGGTATTCATCACAACCGTACCTTTAATAATGTGTTCGCAGGTGTTATGGATAAATCAACGTAAACCAGACATCCGACTGAATTTTGCCTGGCTCGAGGTGTTCGGAAATAGCCCGATAGCGGGCGCTAAAATGGAACGCGAGCTCGCGGGTATCGATCGGCAGCCAGCTGACGGCCGTGGCGTTTGGGATAATCTGACGCTGCTGTTCGTCAAAGAGCGCCAGCCCCACGCCGCTGCTGACGGGCGTTTCCCCCGGCCGCGATGTCGCCAGAAAGACCTGCGGATCTTCTGCGGGCGTCACGCCCTGAAACTGGATCCCCACGGTGCGCGAAACATCAACGCTGCAGTCCAGCAGCCGCACGGTAAAAGGCACGTTAACCGTGGAAAAACTGCCCACACCGGAAAATGAATTGGTTCGGTACTGCCCCATGTCGATGCGCATATTCTGGCTGTCGGGCGCCACGGCACAGCCGCCGTTCACCAGTTCACCCCGGAGATGAACCTTGCCACCTTCGATCACCACGGTATGCGCCGATGCCGGACAAGCCATCGCAAGGGTTAACAGCAGTAGTGTTCCAGTCCTTGTCATCCTTCGTTCCTGGCATTTGCGTATGACGGGCCTCGTCCCTGAGGCCTGAACATCCCTGTGCGGAGGAATTACTCGTATTTCATTACGAAGGTGGCGTCAGCGTTCGCCTGGCCTGGCTCAGTGGTGGCAGCCGTTGATTTGTAACGCGCGGTGAACTTCAGGGTGTTCGTCCCTTCGATCAGCGTCTGCGCAGCAGAGAAGGTCGCACCGTCTGGGGTCAGAACGCTGGATTTGCTGTCGAGGATCTCGATACCCACGCCTTTCGCGGTGTTGTCGTTGTTACCGGAGGTCACGGCCAGCAGGGTTTTGTCGGTTGGGTCGATCTGACCGGTGAACGCAACAGCGGCAGTTTTGGCAACCAGCGGATCGCAATCATTCAGTTCAATGTTGAATGGAATATTAGAGGTGGTGTCGCCCACTTTGGTAAATTTCGCGGTACGATACTGGCCCAGATTAACGGTCTGCTCGGAAGAATCAGTATTTACTGAACAAGCCGCATTAACCAGCTCACCTTTAAAATGTACGGTACCGCCATTAACGGAAACCGGCGCAGCAGGATCTGCTGCATTTGCGGCACCTGCAACCAGGGCCAAAGTAGCAATAACAGTAGAAGCAATGTTGCTGAGTTTCATGTCTATTCCTTTAAAATGTAAATAACCCTTCCCGCGAATAATCGGGAATAAGAAATACGTTCAATTGATTAATTGAAAGCTTATTTCGGAGGAGACAAAGTAGCTCAGGACGCGTTTTTTAAATATGTCAAAACGCTGCCATTTCGCCAGGTCACATCCTAATACCGCCTAAGAAATTGACCATCCCCTAAGAAGGGTTTTTGCGTCTCCCTGATAAAAACGCGTAAAGGGTGACTGACAGCGACGCTCGCTTCTGACAAAATACACGCCATCCCCCCTTTCAAACGTTACAGACGGAATCTTCTCTCTGATGGCAGCAAAGATTATTGACGGTAAAACGATTGCGCAGCAGGTGCGCTCTGAGGTCGCGGAAAAAGTGAAGGCGCGTAAAGCTGCCGGAAAACGCGCCCCCGGGCTGGCCGTTGTGCTGGTTGGCAGCAACCCGGCATCGCAAATTTATGTCGGCAGCAAGCGCAAAGCGTGTGAAGAGGTGGGCTTCGTCTCCCGCTCTTACGATTTGCCGGAAACCACCAGCGAAGCAGAACTGCTGGAACTTATTGACACCCTGAATGCCG
The DNA here is from genome assembly GCF_001059415.1 of Enterobacter sp. 940_PEND. Classification (NCBI taxonomy): domain Bacteria; kingdom Pseudomonadati; phylum Pseudomonadota; class Gammaproteobacteria; order Enterobacterales; family Enterobacteriaceae; genus Enterobacter; species Enterobacter sp. 940_PEND. Next base: position 31,027 of record NZ_JUMS01000078.1, on the reverse strand, counting down.
ATAAAGAGATCGACGGTATTCTGGTTCAGCTGCCGCTGCCTGCAGGCATCGACAACGTGAAGGTGCTGGAGCGTATCGCACCGGATAAAGACGTGGACGGTTTCCATCCGTACAACGTTGGCCGTCTGTGCCAGCGCGCGCCGCGCCTGCGCCCGTGTACGCCGCGCGGCATTGTAACGCTGCTGGAGCGCTATAACATCGACACCTACGGTCTGAACGCCGTGGTTATCGGTGCCTCCAACATCGTGGGCCGCCCGATGAGCATGGAGCTGCTGCTGGCGGGCTGCACCACCACCGTGACCCACCGCTTCACCAAAAACCTGCGTCACCATGTCGAGAACGCCGATCTGCTGATCGTCGCGGTCGGCAAGCCGGGCTTTATTCCGGGCGAGTGGATCAAAGAGGGCGCGATTGTCGTGGACGTTGGGATTAACCGTCTGGAAAACGGCAAAGTGGTCGGTGACGTAGTGTACGAAGACGCCGCGGCTCGCGCCTCTTACATTACCCCAGTACCGGGCGGCGTAGGCCCGATGACCGTAGCAACGCTGATTCAGAACACGCTGCAGGCGTGCGAAGAATATCACGACGTAGAGGACGCGTAAGATGGCGACTTTTTCATTAGGTAAACACCCGCACGTTGAGCTGTGCGATCTGCTGAAGCTGGAAGGCTGGAGCGAAAGCGGCGCGCAGGCGAAAATCGTGATCGCCGACGGGCGAGTAAAAGTCGACGGCGTGGTAGAAACGCGCAAGCGCTGCAAGATTGTCGCGGGTCAGACCGTGAGCTTTGAAGGCCAGAGCGTAACCGTTACGGCCTGAGCCGTTTTATGCCTTTACCCCAACCCTCTCCCACAGGGAGAGGGGATATTAAATCCCCTCACACCCATCGCGGTTATTTATCGATCAACTTCAAATAATCACTATTTCATCTGTTGAAATATGAAAATTCTGTTGCGCGTTTTTCACTCTTTGCCCACGATAAGTAGAACGTTCTACTAAAACGTTCTACTTACAATAACAGCGCCAAAAAAGCGCTACTCGGGGGAAATCAGCATGAGTCTGATATCAGGGTTTGTTAAATCGCTGTCTAAGTTATCGATGATTGGTCGCGCCTTAATGCTGCCAATTTCACTGCTTCCCGCTGCGGGCCTGCTGCTGGCCTTCGGCGATAAGTTCCATCTGCCGCTGATGATGAACGCGGGCGGGGTTATCTTTGATAACCTGCCGATGCTGTTTGCCATTGGCTCCGCCGTGGGTCTGGCGTCAGAATCCGGTATCGCCGCGCTGTCTGCGGCGGTATCGGTGTTTGTCACGAATATCACCATCAGCACCGTGCTGAGCATCACGCCGGAAATGGCCTCCCAGGGAGGGAAATACGCCATGGTCGTCGGCATCCCGACGCTGCAGATGGGCGTCTTCGGCGGCCTGATCTGCGGTATTCTCGCGGCCTGGTGCTATAACCGCTTCCACACCATGCAGCTGCCGGAGTTCCTGGGCTTTTTCTCCGGCAAGCGCTTCGTGGCCATTGCAACGGCGTTCCTCTCGTTCCTGATGGGGCTGCTGCTGCCGTACGTGTGGCAGCATATCCAGGCCGGTATCGACGCGCTCTCCGTGGTGGTTAACGGCGATAATCAGGCGGCGTCGACCTTTATCTTCGGTCTGGTAGAGCGCGCGCTGATCCCGCTCGGCCTGCACCACATCTGGTATCCGTCCTTCTGGTATTCGTTCGGGGATTACACCACCCAGGCAGGACAGGTGATCCACGGCGACCAGACCATCTGGTTCAAGATGCTGGAAGAAGGAGTGAAATCCTTCAGCAGCGACACCTACCAGAATGCCGGTAAATTCATGCAGGGCGAATTCCCGCTGATGCTGTTCGCGCTGCCCGCCGCGTGCCTGGCGATGTATCACGAAGCCCATACGAAGAATAAGAAAATCGCGGCCGGTATTCTGTTCTCTGCGGCGCTGACCTGCTTCCTGACGGGGATCACCGAACCGGTCGAGTTTACCTTTATCTTCGTGGCGCCGATTCTGTACGTCTTTAACGCCATCATGGCGGGCCTGGCCTACATGACCATGTATCTGCTGCATGCGCATATCGCCAAGTCCTTCTCCGCGGGCTTTATCGACTATCTGTCATTCGGGATCCTGCCGTCCTTTAACGGTTATCAGACCAACTTCCTGAATGCGATTATCATCGGCATTCCAATGGGCCTGATTTATTACTTCACGTTCCGCTTTGTGATCCGTCGTTTCGACGTGAAAACGCCGGGCCGCACTGAAGTGACCGCCAACGCGGATGATAAGTCTGATTCAGAACTCGCGACCGAGATCATTACCCTGCTGGGCGGGGCGCATAACATCGACTCCGTCGGCTCGTGTATCACCCGCCTGCGCCTGGAAGTCGCAAAAAGCGAGGTGGTAGACAGAGACGGCCTGAACGGACTCGGCGCGCGCGGCGTGGTCTTCGTCGGCGACAACGGTATTCAGGTGATTTTCGGTGCCAGAGCACAGTTTATCGCCCAGACCATGTCCACCATGATCGGCAAATAATAAGATGCCTGAACGACGCGTCTCCTGTAGTCTGGGAGACGCATTGTCGTATCTGACTGATAATCGGTGAATTTCAGGGAGCGGTTTTGAAGAAAGTCAGCATTATTGATGTCGCAAAGCACGCGGGCGTGTCGGTCTCAACCGTCTCGCTGGTTTTGCGCCAGAAAGGGAAAATCTCAGAGGCAACGATCGAGAAGGTCAACGCTGCCATCAATACGCTGGGCTATGTTCATAACGTTGCCGCTGCCAATCTCCGCGCCAATACGTCCAATCTGATTGGCCTGATCCTCCGTGACTTTAGCGACAGTTTCTCCATCAAGGTGATGGCGAGCATCGTCCAGGATCTTGAAAAACAGGGGTATATGGTTTTTCTCGGCCAGCCCCAGAACGACCATGACCATCTTGAGCGCTGCCTGCTGTCGTTTAAGCAGCAGGGCGTCGCCGGGGTTATCTATCTGGCCTCCGATACCCGCACGTCTACCCTGCCGGAGCAGATTCGCCGCTGCCCGCTGCCGCTGGTGGTGGTCTCGCAGTCGCTGCTGGATGAAAAATGCAATCTGGTGATGCGCGATAACCGTCAGGCGGCAAATCTGGCGGTGCGTTATCTTATCGAGCGCGGCCATCGCAATATCGCCTACATTGGCGGACGTGAAGGCTGCCTTATTCGCGAACAGCGCCTGCTCGGTTTTCGCAGCGCGATGACGCAGAACGGGCTGGTCTGGCGCGATGAATATTCTCCGGCCTGCAGCGATGACACCCTGGCTGCGGGTTTCGCCACCCGCCAGCTGCTGGAAAAAAACAACACCATCACCGCCCTGCTCTGCCACTCACCGGATGCCATGATCGGCTCCATCTCCGGTATTCATCAGGTCGGACGAACGGTGGGTAAAGATGTGTTTCTGACGCAGCAGGTCGCGCTGGTCGGTTTCGAAGATATGCTCCACGTTAACCTCACCTCGCCGTCATTCACCTACGTGTCGTCCGCCAGCGAAGAGACCGGGCGTCAGGCTGCCGGGCTGATTATTCGTACGCTGAAGGAGCCGACGCTGCAAACCCAGCGCATTACGCTTTCCGGGCAGCTTATCGCACGCGAGTCGGCGTAAAAATAAGAATTTGACGCGGATCTGCCGGCGCGGGATTGCTGCTATATTTCCATGATTTGCCATGGATAATCGCAATGCCTACCGTTATTACGCACGCTGCTGTTCCGCTTTGTCTGGGCTTAGGCCTCGGAACCAAAGTGATTCCTCCCCGCCTGCTGTTTGCCGGGATTGTCCTCGCCATGCTGCCGGATGCCGACGTGCTGGCGTTCAAGTTCGGCGTCGCGTACGGCAATGTTTTCGGCCATCGCGGCTTTACCCACTCCCTGCTGTTCGCCTTTGTGGTGCCGATACTCTGCGTGCTGATTGGCCGACGATGGTTCCGGGCCAGCCTGGCGCGGTGCTGGCTGTTTTTAACCGTGTCTTTGCTGTCGCACAGCCTGCTGGATTCGATTACCACGGGCGGGAAAGGCGTCGGCTGGCTGTGGCCGTGGTCAGATGAACGCTTCTTTGCGCCGTGGCAGGTCATTAAGGTCGCGCCGTTTGCGCTGTCGCGCTATACCACGCCGTACGGGCAGCAGGTGATCGTGTCAGAACTGCTGTGGGTGTGGCTGCCGGGAGTCGTGCTGATGGGGTTGCTGTGGTGGAGGAAACGTGCGCGCTGATGCCCTCACCCCGGCCCTCTCCAACGGGGAGAGGGAGAAAACCTAACAATTCCCTCTCCCTGCGGGAGAGGGTTAGGGTGAGGGGAAAATTACTTACGGCGCCAGGTGGTGCCCTGCGGGCCATCTTCCAGAATGATGCCCATCTCGGTCAGACGGTTACGCGCCGCATCTGCCGCCGCCCAGTCTTTTGCCTGACGCGCTTCCAGACGCGCTTTGATCAACGCTTCAATTTCCGCCACTTCACCGTCGTCCGCCTGCGCACCGCTCTGCAGGAACGCGTCCGGATCCTGCTCCAGCAGGCCGAGCACGGAGGAGAGCTTACGCAGATGGGATGCCAGCGCATTCGCCGCGGCCATATCTTCTAACTTCAGGCGGTTTACTTCGCGCGCCATGTCGAACAGCACGGAGTACGCTTCCGGGGTGTTGAAGTCGTCGTTCATCACCTCAACAAAGCGGGCTTCGAACGCTTCGCCGCCCGCAGCAGGAACTGATCTGTCGGTACCGCGCAGCGCGGTGTACAGACGCTCCAGCGCCGAGCGCGCCTGTTTCAGGTTCTCTTCGCTGTAGTTCAGCTGGCTGCGATAGTGGCCGGACATCAGGAAGTAGCGCACGGTTTCCGCATCGTAATACTTCAGCACGTCGCGCACGGTGAAGAAGTTACCCAGCGATTTAGACATTTTCTCGCGGTCAACCATTACCATCCCGGAGTGCATCCAGTAGTTAACGTACTCGCCGCCGTGGGCGCAGGTGGACTGCGCGATTTCATTTTCATGGTGCGGGAACATCAGGTCCGAACCGCCGCCGTGAATGTCGAAGTGCTTGCCCAGCTGCTTGCAGTTCATCGCGGAACATTCAATGTGCCAGCCCGGACGGCCTTCGCCCCACGGGGATGGCCAGCTTGGCTCGCCCTCTTTGGACATTTTCCACAGCACGAAGTCCATCGGGTTACGCTTCACGTCAACCACGTCAACGCGCGCGCCGGCCTGAAGCTGGTCCAGATCCTGACGGGAAAGCGAACCGTAGGTTGGGTCCGTCGGCACGGAGAACATCACGTCACCGTTGTCCGCAACGTACGCGTGGCCGCGTGCGATCAGCTTTTCGGTGATCTCAATAATTTCGTGAATGTGGTGGGTTGCGCGCGGCTCGCTGTCCGGGCGCTGAATATTCAGGGCGTCAAAATCTTTATGCATCTCGACGATCATGCGATCGACCAGCGCAACGAAGCTTTCGCCGTTTTCATTTGCGCGCTTGATGATTTTGTCGTCGATGTCGGTGATGTTACGCACGTATTTAAGGGTATAGCCCAGAAAACGCAGGTAGCGTGACACCACGTCGAAGGCGACAAAGGTACGGCCATGGCCAATGTGACAGAGATCGTAAACCGTAATACCACACACGTACATGCCGACTTCCCCGGCATGGATAGGTTTAAATTCCTCTTTCTGGCGCGTCATTGTATTAAAGATTTTTAACATCGAAGATTCCATGTAAACACGTGTGTGGTTGAAAACCGGCTATTCTACCCGTAATTCAAACCCGAAGCAGCACACAATGCAAGGTGATCGCATCCTGTGGTTATGCTATAACAAGCCCCTATAGATGACCCGAACGCGGGTCGACGTACCACAATAACGGAACAGGATGCAAAAATGGTTACTTTCCACACTAATCATGGCGATATCGTAATCAAAACCTTTGATGACAAAGCGCCTGAAACAGTTAAAAACTTCCTGGACTACTGCCGCGAAGGTTTCTACAACAACACCATTTTCCACCGCGTGATCAACGGCTTTATGATCCAGGGCGGCGGTTTTGAACCTGGCATGAACCAGAAAGAGACCAAAGAAGCGATCAAAAACGAAGCGAACAACGGTCTGAAAAACACCCGCGGTACGCTGGCAATGGCCCGTACTCAGGCTCCGCACTCTGCCACCGCGCAGTTCTTCATCAACGTGGCTGATAACGACTTCCTGAACTTCTCCGGCGAAAGCCTGCAGGGTTGGGGCTACTGCGTATTCGCAGAAGTGGTTGAAGGTATGGACGTGGTTGACAAGATCAAAGCCGTCGCTACTGGCCGCAGCGGTATGCACCAGGACGTTCCTAAAGAAGACGTTGTGATTACAAGCGTGACCGTCAGCGAGTAATTCGTGGCGACACTCTTTATTGCGGATCTGCATCTGCAAACAGAAGAACCGGCGATAACCGCCGGTTTTCTGCGTTTTTTACGCGGTGAAGCGAAAAGCGCCGATGCGCTGTACATCCTGGGCGACCTCTTTGAAGCCTGGATTGGCGACGACGACCCTAACCCGCTGCACCGTGAAATGGCAGCCGCCATTCACGCCCTCGTGGATTCCGGCGTTCCCTGCTACTTCATTCACGGCAACCGTGATTTCCTGATCGGCAAGCGCTACGCCCGCGAAAGCGGCATGACGCTGCTGCCGGAAGAGCAGGTGCTCGATCTCTATGGCCGCAGGGTCCTGATCATGCACGGCGACACGCTCTGCACCGACGATACTGGCTACCTGGCGTTTCGCGCCAAAGTCCACACCCCGTGGATCCAAAAGGTGTTCCTTGCGCTGCCGCTGTTTATCCGCAACCGTATCGCCGCCAGAATGCGCGCGGGCAGTAAAGCCGCCAACAGCAGCAAATCCATGACCATCATGGACGTGAACCCGCAGGCCGTGGTGAGCGTGATGGAAAAGCATGGCGTTCAGTGGTTGATCCACGGTCATACGCACCGTCCTGACGTCCATTCCCTTATCGCCAACGGCGAAGCGGCCCATCGCGTGGTGTTGGGTGCCTGGCACACCGAAGGCTCCATGGTCAAAGTCACGCCAGAGGGCGTGGAGCTGATCGCGTTTCCGTTCTAACCCCTCACACTATCATTCTATTTTTTTGAACAATATCGGCAAAATGTTTCGATTTTAATCAGCCCGTGGTCGGCTTATTATTTATCACATCAGGGCAACACGCCCTATCCCAGATAAAATACTTAAGGAATACGACCATGAAATCCATCAAAACTTTCGTTGCAGTTGCCGCTCTTTCCCTGGTTTCTTTCGGTTCTTTCGCTCAAAGCGTGAGCGCAACCGCCTCTACCCTTGACCGCGCAGAAGCGAAAATTGCCGCGCAGGCCGCCGAGCAGAATGCCTCTTATAAAATCACGAGCGCGAAGGTCAACAACCGCGTGTACATGACCGCAGAACTGACTAAATAAAAACCCTGATTGCCGTGCCGCCAGCTACGACGTACGACAGCGACAATACGATGAGGAAGGAACAGAGAATGAAAAGCATCAGCATCGTAAGTACCCTGCTGCTGGCAGTCGTGGTGTCCACTGGCGCACAGGCCGCGGAGAATCGCTTCTCCGTGCCAAAATCGGGCTCGAATGCCGACACCAGCATGGTAAATCATATCGATGTCAGCCGCGCGTTCGACAACGAGAACCTGTCCGCAGGGGATCTTCAGTAACATCACATAAAAGACCGCCATCGTGCGGTCTTTTTTGTTATCGCTTTCTCGCCATAACTGCTCACCTTTTAACCGCGCAACCGTTTTCCTTGCCCGTATAACATGCTATTCTCTGTGCCCTCGAAAGCAGTGTGTTTCGCACCACAGGAGTTTTAAGACGCATGTCTTCCCGCAATAATCCGGCGCGTGTCGCCATCGTGATGGGGTCCAAAAGCGACTGGGCTACCATGCAGTTCGCCGCCGAAATCTTTGAAATCCTGAATGTTCCGCACCACGTTGAAGTGGTCTCCGCGCACCGTACACCGGACAAACTGTTCAGCTTCGCCGAAAGCGCCGAAGAGAACGGTTATGAGGTGATCGTTGCCGGTGCGGGCGGCGCAGCACATCTGCCAGGCATGATTGCCGCCAAAACCCTGGTGCCGGTACTGGGCGTTCCGGTCCAAAGCGCCGCGTTAAGCGGTGTGGATAGCCTCTACTCCATCGTCCAGATGCCGCGCGGTATTCCTGTCGGCACGCTGGCGATTGGTAAAGCGGGTGCTGCCAATGCCGCCCTGCTGGCGGCGCAAATTCTTGCGACGCACGATAAAGCATTACACCAGCGTCTGGCGGAGTGGCGTAAAGCCCAGACCGACGAGGTGCTGGACAATCCGGACCCGCGGGGTGCGGCATGAAGCAGGTTTGCGTCCTCGGTAACGGCCAGCTAGGCCGCATGCTGCGTCAGGCCGGTGAGCCGCTGGGTATTGCCGTCTGGCCCGTCGGGCTGGACGCCGAACCTGAAGCCGTACCGTTCCACCAGAGCGTGATCACCGCCGAGATCGAACGCTGGCCGGAAACGGCTCTGACCCGCGAGCTGGCGCGTCATAACGCCTTCGTTAACCGCGACGTGTTCCCGATCATCGCCGACCGTCTGACGCAAAAGCAGCTGTTCGACAAGCTCGGTCTGCCGACCGCGCCGTGGCAGCTCCTGTCCGATAAAAGCGAGTGGAATGACGTTTTCGCGATGCTGGGCGAGCTGGCAATCGTGAAGCGCCGCGTGGGCGGTTACGACGGCCGCGGCCAGTGGCGCCTGCGTGCAGATGAAACGGCAGAACTGCCGGACGACTGCTACGGCGAGTGCATCGTTGAGCAGGGCATCAACTTTAGCGGTGAAGTGTCGCTGGTTGGCGCGCGCGGGCACAACGGGCATACCGTCTTTTATCCGCTGACGCATAACCTGCATCAGGACGGCATTCTGCGCACCAGCGTCGCCTTCCCGCACGCCAATGCTGACCAGCAGGCGCAGGCGGAAGATATGCTCTCTGCCATCATGCACGAACTCGGGTATGTAGGCGTCATGGCGATGGAGTGCTTTATCACCCCGTCCGGTCTGCTGATCAACGAACTTGCGCCGCGCGTGCACAACAGCGGGCACTGGACGCAAAACGGCGCGTCCATCAGCCAGTTCGAGCTGCACCTGCGCGCGATCGTCGACCTGCCGCTGCCGCAGCCGGTGGTGAACAGCCCGTCGGTGATGATCAACCTGATCGGCACCGATCTGAACTACGACTGGCTGAAGCTGCCGCTCGTGCATCTGCACTGGTATGACAAAGAGGTCCGCGTGGGTCGTAAGGTCGGTCACCTGAACCTTAACGACAGCGACACGGGCCGCCTGAGCGCCACCCTGGAAGCCATGATCCCGCTCCTGCCTCCGGAATATGCGAGCGGTATTGTCTGGGCACAGTCAAAGCTCAAGTAAGACATCTGCGCCGGGGAGTTGACCTTCCCCTTCCCCGGCGTACAATCCCCGCCCATTGCTGCTGAGTTTTCTTCTGGAATAACCATGAACGATGGAACGGACTATCGCGCGATCCTCGCGTCTGATACCCCTTTAATCGACGTTCGCGCGCCGATCGAATTTGCCCAGGGCGCGATGCCTGCGGCGATCAACCTGCCCTTAATGAACGACGACGAGCGCGCCGCCGTCGGCACCTGCTATAAGCGCCAGGGCCCCGAAGCCGCGCTGGCGCTCGGCCATCAGCTGGTGAGCGGCGAGACGCGTGAGGCACGCATCAACGCCTGGCGCGAGGCCAGCCTTGCCCATCCTGAGGGCTTTCTCTGCTGCGCGCGCGGCGGCCAGCGCTCGCATATCTCTCAGGCCTGGCTGAAAGAGGCGGGCATCGACTACCCGCTGATCCGCGGCGGCTATAAGGCCCTGCGTCAGACGGCGATTCAGGTGACCATCGAGCAGTCACAAAAGCCGATGGTGCTTATTGGCGGCTGTACCGGAAACGGTAAAACCCTGCTGGTGAAACAGCACGCGCAGGGGATCGATCTGGAAGGGCTGGCGCACCATCGCGGTTCGTCGTTTGGCCGCACGCTCACGCCGCAGCTTTCCCAGGCGAGCTTTGAAAATCACCTTGCGGCTGAGCTCCTGAAAAAAGACGCCGCGCGCTGGGTGCTGGAAGATGAAGGCCGGATGATTGGCTCCAACCATCTGCCGGAGTGCCTGCGCGACCGCATGGTTGAAGCCCCTATCGTTGTCGTCGAAGACCCGTTTGACGTCCGTCTTGAGCGCCTGCGCGAAGAGTATTTCGACCACATGTGGGCGGACTTTTCTGCCGCCTACGGCGAGGAAGCAGGCTGGAGGGAGTACAGCGAGTACCTGCACCACGGCCTGTTCGCCATTCGCCGCCGTCTGGGGCTGCAGCGGTATGCAGAATTCACCGCGCTGTTAGATTCCGCGCTGCTGGAACAGCAACGCTCCGGCAGCACAGAGGCGCACTTCAGCTGGCTTGCGCCGCTGCTGAAGGACTATTACGACCCGATGTACGGCTATCAGCTGGAGAAAAAAGCGGAGAAGATTGTCTATCGCGGGACGTACGAAGAGATTGCTGAGTGGCTTGATCGCTAAAATAAAGTCGGATGGCGAGGTAAAAGCAAAACGGCAACCAGGGTTGCCGTTTTTAATGTTTGTTCCCTCTCCCCGTGGGAGAGGGTCAGGGTGAGGGCATCATGCCGCACCCTACAAAACGACTTAGAAGTCGTAACGCAGACGCACCAGGTTCATGTCGCCCAGATTGTCGGTGCTGGAGGTGAACACGTGTTCGTAATCCACGCGGAAGCCGTAATCCAGCTGGAAGCTGATACCCACGCCGTTGTCGATGCGCTGGTAGTTACGGCCGTTCACGTACTCAATACGGTCACCCATGAAGTAAGGCTGGATGGATTTGACCGCGTACTGACCGATTGGGAACTTGTAGCCCGCAAAGTATTCAATACCCCATGCATCACCGGCGAAGTAGTCGTTAACAGACACTTTTTTGGTGGTCAGGAAGTTCTGATACCAGCCGCCGCCTGCGGAGAAGGTCCAGTTGTCCGGCGTCCAGCTCAGCGCGGTACCGAGGATGTTCTGGTCGTAGGTTTTGCTGTCGCCGTTGTCCGGGTTACGCATGTCCGCGCGGGTGTAGTTCCACGCCGCGCCCCAGGTCAGGTCGGTGGTCAGGTGGTAATCCAGACCCAGCGAGCCGCCGCCTTTACGCTTGTAGCGCAGGCCGTTGCCCGGCAGGTATTCGCTGTCTTCAAACAGGTATGATGCGTAGATGTCGGCATCACCCACGGTTTTCTTATATTTCAGCATCTGGCGTGAACGGTAAGATCCGTCGTAATCGCCGTTGATACCGTTACCCGGAGCCTGGCCGATCATGTCGTAGTCCCAGATATCGGTTTTCGCGCCCACCACATCATAGTAAACGCTGTTCTGTTGACCGAAGGTCAGCGTACCCCAGGTGTCGCTCTTCAGACCGGTATAGAGCATACGACGCGTGGTGTCGTGTGCGCCGTCGGCGTAGTGGTGATCCCAGTTAAACTGCGCAGGAATATTGACACCCAGCTCGTAGTAGCTGATCCAGCTGATGTCATCAAACAGGTAGTAATCTGCAGCGAAACGGAAGCGGGTGCCGCCGTCAAAGCCGTTACGCTTGTAGCTGTTTTTACCGTCGTCGCCGGTCATGTTCTGGAACTGAGGACGGATACTGCCGCCAACGGTGAAGTTCAGGCGGCTCAGCGGGTTACCCGCCTGAGGATCCTGCTTAAGAACGGTGATTTCCGCCTGAGAAGCGAAGGTAGTCAATGCCACTGCCGCGCCGATCGTTGCCGCCAGCGCTGATTTTTTTATAGTCATTATTTTTCCTTAATAGACACGCTGCTAAATATTTAGCGGGTGAATATTAACTGGAAATAATCGGGCTGTGGGGTCGGGTTTTTAATGTTTTGTGCTACTAAATGAGTGGGTATTATCACTTTGTGCTATTTAAACATTGCGCACCGGCATTAAAACCCGGCACGCAACTATCACAGTTCTAAATCAACTCGCAAACTGACGGAACAGGGCTTTGCCCTTTAGCAGCCGCGTGCCGAGCCAGCCGCCGCAGAGGGAAAGCAGCGCAGCGCCGCACAGAGGCAGGGTCAACCAGAGACGCCAGTCAGGCTCCCACGGGAAGTCGAAGACCTTTGTCTGCAGCACCGCCAGCGCCGTTTCCGCGCCAATGGCCGCTACCAGACCCGCCACCAGCCCCAGCAGCGCAAACTCGCTCCAGAGCGTCATTCGCAGCAGCCGCTTACCGGCCCCTAGCGTGCGGTAGACAATCAGCTCCTGATGGCGCTGGCGCATGCCCACCTGTACCTGAGCCAGCAGCAACAGCACGCCGCAGATCGTCACCAGCACCACCATGACCTCCAGCGCGCGGCTCACCTGCTCTAGCACCTGCCCTACCTGCTTCAGGATCGCCCCGATATCCAGCAGGCTGACCGTTGGAAACTCCCGGTTGAGCTGGGTCAGCATGCCGTTGCCGTTTTCCCAGCGGAAGCTGGTCAGCCAGCTCTGCGGCTGCCCGTCCAGCGCGCCCGGCGGGAAGATAAAGAAGAAGTTTGGCCGCAGGCTTTCCCAGTCCACTTTACGCAGGCTGGTGACTTTCGCGGTAAAATCCTGGGTATCGCCGGTAAAGGTGACGCTGTCCCCGAGCTTCACGTTCAGCCGCGTCGCCAGCCCCTCTTCCATCGAGACTTCCCCCGCTTTCGGCGGCCAGGTGCCGGCGGTTATCGGGTTATGGTCAGGGCGTTTCTCCTGCCAGGTCAGGTTCAGCTCGCGGTTCAGCGACTCGTCCTTATTCCCCTCCGTTGGCTGACCGTTGATCTGCGTCAGACGCGCACGCACGATGGGATAGAACGACTCAGGGATAATGTGATGCTCCGACAGGAAGCCCTTCAGCGGCGTGACCTGCTCAGGGGCAATGTTGATCAGGAAATAGTTCGGGCTTTCCGGGGGAAGCTGCTGCTGCCAGCGATCCAGCAGATCGCCGCGCAGCACTAACAGCAGCGCCAGCAGCATAAACGACAGCGAAAACGCCGACAGCTGGCTGAGCGTTGACCACGGCTGATGCAGCAGGCGGTTGACCGCCAGGCGCACGGGCAGGGATTTCACCGTGAGCCGCTTCAGGACGTTGAGCAGTATCCAGCCCAGCACGCCGCACAGCAGCGCCAGCACAACCGCCCCGGCCAGTACCGCCCACAGCAGCGTGCTGCCCCCCATCAGCCACGCCAGCAGCCCCACCGCTACGGCAATAATCACCGGAAGGTAGAACTTCAGCGGCCAGACGTTCGCCACCACATCGTTGCGAAGCACGCGCAGCGGCTGCGTCGCGAGCAGCAGGCGGTAGGGGCGTAGCCCCACCAGCAGCGAAATCACCGTCATTGCGCCCATTGCCCACAGCCACGGCCAGAGGCTGGCCGGCGGCAAGGCGGCCGGGAGCACCGGCTTCAGCATCACCATCAGCAGTTTTTCAAACAGCAGCCCCATTATTCCGCCGGTCAGCGCGGACAGAATCAGCAGCATCAGCCACTGGCCGACAATCAGCTTGCGCAGCTGCGCCCTGCCCGCCCCCAGGGTTTTGAGGATCGCCACCAGGTCGTAACGGCTGCGGCAGTAATGCCCCATCGCCACGGCAACCGCCGCCACCGCCAGCAGCAGGGTCAACAGTGCCGAAAGCAGCAGGAACTGCTGAGAACGCTCAAGAGATTTACCGAGCGCCCCTTCGTCCTGCTCCAGCCCGTACCAGCGGTGCTCTGGTTTGAGCTGCGGCAGAAGCCATTTTTCGTACGCGTCAAGCTGGGCAGGCGTGCCGCCAAACTTATAGCGCCAGGTGACGCGGCTGCCCGGCTGAACAGCATGGGTTGCCGCAACATCCGCGGTGTTCATCAGCAGGCGCGGCGCAAGCTGGAAGGGGTTAAAGCCGGAATCGGGCTCCTGCACCACTTCCCCGGCGATTTTCAGCGTGGCGTCACCGACGTCGATACTGTCGCCGGGTTTCAGGTTCAGAAGCGCCATCAGACGTGATGCCAGCAGCACCGTGCCGGGCTTGGGCTTCAGCCCGGGCGGGCTGGTCTGCAGTTCGCCGTACATCGGGTAGATATCATCGACGGCTTTAACGCTGGCGAGCTGAGGCGTGTCGCCCGCAAAGGTCATGGTCTGGAAGCTTATCTGCTCCCCCACCTTCAGCCCTTCTTTACGCGCCTCTGCAATCCAGCCCGACGGCACCGGGCGGGAGCTTTGCAGCGCCCGGTCCCCCGCCATAAACTCCCGGCTCTGCTGGCTGAGCCCTTTTTCCATGCGGTCGCTGACGCTGCCGAGCGCCAGCACGCAGGCCACCGCCAGGCTTAGCGCCAGCCAGACAATCAGCAGCGAGGGCGAGCGCCACTCGCGCCAGAACCAGCGGGTAATCATGCCTCCTCCTGAAGAATACCGTTCACCAGCCGCAGGCGGCGATCGCAGCGGGCGGCGAGCTGAGGATCGTGGGTCACGAGGATCAGCGTGGTACCGTGCTCGCGGTTGAGCGAAAACAGCAGGTCGGCAATCCGGTCTCCGGTTTTACGGTCAAGGTTACCGGTGGGCTCATCGGCAAACAGGACTTCGGGACGACCGTTAAACGCCCGCGCCAGCGCCACGCGCTGCTGCTCGCCGCCGGAAAGCTGTGCGGGAAGATGGTCGAGACGCTTGCCCAGACCGAGCTGCTCCAGCAGCGCCTTCGCGTGCGCCCGGCTTTCACGGCTGTTTTCACCGCGAAGCAGCGCCGGGAGTTCGACGTTTTCAAGCGCGTTCAGGGTCGGGATCAGCATGAAGGACTGGAAGACAAAACCAACGTGACGCGCGCGCAGCGCGGCCCGCGCCTCTTCATCAAGCTGATGCAGCGGTTGCCCGACAAGATGGACCTCGCCGCTGCTGCCGTCGTCCAGACCGGCCAAAATCGCCAGCAGCGTGGACTTACCGGAGCCGGATTCGCCAATCAGCGCGATGGTTTCAGCGCGTTTGACAACGAGTTCAACTCCAGTAAGGATGGAAAGCTCGTGTTCCCCCTGACCGACGGACTTCTTAAGATGATGAACTTCAACACTGTTTTCCGCTGGCATTTGCCCTTCCTGTTTTTGATTCTGATGACCTTCCGCGCGGCGGCAGCGGACACGTTACTGGTTCTCGGCGACAGCCTGAGCGCAGGCTATCGCATGGCGGCCAGCGCGGCCTGGCCCGCGCTGCTCAACGACAAATGGCAGAGCAAGACGTCGGTAATCAACGCCAGCATCAGCGGCGATACCTCGCAGCAGGGCCTGTCGCGCCTGCCTGCGCTGCTCAAACAGCATCAGCCTCGCTGGGTGCTGGTGGAGCTTGGCGGTAACGATGGATTGCGCGGTTTTCAGCCTCAGCAAACCGAGCAAACGCTGCGCACCATTTTACAGGACATTAAGGCGGCAAACGCCCAGCCGCTGCTGATGCAAATTCGCCTGCCCGCCAACTACGGTCGTCGGTATAATGAGGCCTTTAGCGCGATCTACCCTAAGCTTGCCAAAGAGTTTGATATTCCGCTGCTGCCATTTTTCATGGAAGAGGTCTATCTCAAACCCCAGTGGATGCAAGACGACGGGATCCACCCCAATCGCGATGCTCAGCCGTTTATTGCCGACTGGATGGCAACGCGGCTGGCTCCTTTAGTTAAACATGACTCCTGATTAAGCGGAGATCCTGACAGGTAAAGTTATGCAAAAATCGGTCTTAATTACAGGATGTTCCAGTGGAATCGGCCTGGAAAGCGCGCTCGAACTGAAGCGCCAGGGGTTTCGGGTGCTGGCGGCCTGTCGCAAACCCGACGATGTCGAACGCATGAACGGGCTGGGCTTTACCGGCGTGCTGCTGGATATGGACTCGCCGGAGAGCGTTGAACGCGCCGCCGATGAAGTGATCGCGCTGACCGACAATCGTCTGTACGGGCTCTTTAACAATGCCGGCTACGGCGTGTATGGTCCGCTGGATACGCTCTCCCGCGATACGCTGGAGAAACAGTTTTCGACCAACTTCTTCGGCGTGCATCAGCTCACCATGCGTCTGCTCCCCGCGATGCTGCCGCACGGTGAAGGGCGCATCGTGATGACATCGTCAGTGATGGGGCTGATTTCCACCCCCGGCCGCGGCGCCTACGCCGCCAGCAAATATGCGCTGGAGGCCTGGTCCGACGCCCTGCGCATGGAGCTGCGCCACAGCGGCATCAAGGTCAGCCTGATTGAGCCCGGCCCGATCCGCACCCGCTTTACCGAAAACGTGAACCAGACCCAGGCGGATAAGCCGGTCGAAAACCCCGGCATCGCCGCACGTTTTACCCTCGGGCCAGAGGCGGTGGTGGCCAAAGTGCGCCATGCTTTTGAGAGCGAACATCCCAAAATGCGCTATCCGGTAACGCTGGTCACCCACGCCGTAGGCTGGTTAAAGCGCCTGCTGCCGGGCCGGATGATGGACAAAATTTTGCACGGTTGAGTTGAAGCGACGACGCTCATCCCCATGTAAAGAACAAACCGACAAAAGAGAAAGCCGCATGTCCGTACAGAATATCGTCAATATTACAGAAGCTAACCTGCAACAGACCCTTGAACAGTCGATGACCAAACCGGTCCTGTTCTACTTCTGGTCTGAACGCAGCCAACACTGCCTGCAGCTGACGCCGGTGCTGGAAAGCCTTGCTGCCCAGTACAACGGTCAGTTCATTCTCGCCAAGCTGGACTGTGACGCCGAGCCGATGGTGGCGTCTCAGTTTGGTCTGCGCGCCATTCCTACCGTCTATCTGTTCCAGAACGGTCAGCCCGTTGATGGCTTCCAGGGGCCGCAGCCGGAAGAGGCGATTCGCGCCCTGCTGGATAAAGTGCTGCCGCGCGAAGAAGAGCTGAAAGCGCAGGAAGGCATGGCGCTGATGCAGGAAGGTAAATACGACGAAGCGCTGCCGCTGCTCAAAGAGGCGTGGCAGCTGTCGAATCAGAATAGCCAGATCGGCCTGCTGCTTGCGGAAACGCAGATCGCCCTGCACCGTTCAGAAGACGCGGAAGCCGTTCTCAAGACGGTTCCGCTCCAGGATCAGGACACCCGCTATCAGGGTCTGGTCGCGCAGATTGAGCTGCTGAAACAGGCCGCGGACACCCCGGAAATTCAGCAGCTGCAGCAGCAGGTTGCCGACAACCCGGCCGATGCCGCGCTGGCAAGCCAGCTGGCGCTGCAGCTGCACCAGGTGGGGCGTAACGAAGAGGCGCTGGAGCTGCTGTTCAGCCACCTGCAAAAAGACCTGGCAGCCGCAGACGGTCAGGCGCGTAAGATGTTCCAGGAAATTCTGGCCGCGCTGGGCACCGGAGACGCGCTGGCGTCGAAGTATCGTCGTCAGCTGTACGCGCTGCTGTACTAACAAAAAATGCCCGGTGGCGCTAACGCTTACCGGGCCTACAAAACAGGCTTAACCCGTTTTCTTTAATTGCGTCACCACTAGCTGGTGGCGCGCGTTGTAGAACTTCCGATAGGTCAGGTAGCAGGCAATGATGGTTGACAGGCTTGCCGTGGAAAGCAGCATAAACGTCACCATGATCTGATACTTAATCGCTTTTACCGGATCGATACCGGCAAAAATCAGCCCCGACATCATTCCCGGCAGGCTCACCAACCCCACCGTTTTGGCTGAATCGACCGTTGGGATCAGCGATGAACGAATGCTCTCACGAATCAGCCGCGCCGAGGCCACTTTAGGCGTTGCCCCCAGGCTTAACTTCTCCTGAAGCTGCTGCTGTTCACTGCTGAAGCGCTGGCCGAGATTGTTATAACAGAGCCCAACGGCCACCATGGCGTTCCCCGCGATCATCCCTGAGATAGGGATAACCTGCATCGGCGTAAAGGCAATCGAGCCGGAGAGCACCAGCACCGCCAGCGTGAGCGCCGTCCCGGTGGTAATAGCGATAAACGAAGAGATAAACGCCTTATCTATATATTTACTGCGTTTTTTCGCATTCCACGCCGCGTTGAAACAGATAAAGAGCACCATCAGCAGCGTCAGCACAGCGTGGTTGACGTTGAAAATATACTTCAGCACATAGCCGACGATGATGAGCTGAACCACCGCGCGGCAGATACTCCACACAATATCTTTTTCCAGCCCCAGCTTTTCCCGGTAGCTGACCACAATCGCAATCAGCACCAGCACCATCGAAAACGCCAGTGATTCATTGGTAATGTTATGCTCACCCACGGTTAGCCTCCTGCATTTTCCCGCCGTGCGGCTGAAGCGTAATCACGTCATCCGCATGGGCTATTTCATTAGCGTCGTGCGTCACCCACAGCACGGCAATATTCTGCTCCCGGGCGTAGCGATGAATAATCTCGTTAACGTTGCGTTTGTTGACGTCATCGAGCGCGCTGGTAATTTCGTCCAGCAAAAGCACCTTCGGTAAAAACTGCAGGTTGCGGATCAGCGAGACGCGCTGCTTTTCTCCGCCCGACAGCGCAGCGATGGATTTGGTTAACGTCTCCTGCGCCAGACCAAAGCGGGCCAGATCGCTGATAAACTTTTCCGGCTCCGGCGTTTTATTGCGGATTTGCCACGGGAAAATCAGGTTGTCATAAACCGTATCGCCAAAAAGCACGGGGGTTTGCACGCAGTAGGAGACCTGCTGGCGATAGTTTTCCGGGGACAGTGTTGCGATATCCTGTCCTTCAAACAGAAGGGTGCCCTCCGTCGGGCTGAGGAGTGAGGCCACAATTTTCAGCAGCGTGCTTTTACCGCAGCCTGAGGGGCCCGTGATTAATTTAAACTCGCCCGGCGACAGGCTAAACCCGACGTGCTGAAGAATAATGTTTTCTCCGGCACGAAATCCGATATCCCTGAGATGTAATAGTTCTTTTTTATCGTTCATTACGCTTCCGTTAACCGCTTCGTGTAATAACCGCCTGTAGCATAATCCTTTCGTGCGCACAGAGCGAATAGCCTCACGCTAAAGCAAGTGTTAAACTTTTTGTTTGTCATTTGTCTCCACCATCACTACAGGAAGTAAGCAACATGGCACATATCTTTTATGAGTTTCCTTCCCTGAAGCCTGGTGTTCCTGATGTCGAAACATTAATGGAAGTCATCAAATCTTCGGAACTCACGCGTTTTGTCATTGGTGCAGAGGTGGTGGATTTTGTTAAGAAGGCGCTCATCGTGAACACCACGATTGGCAGTTTCAAAAATTGCTATTTCGCCTTCGGCAACGGGACACACTTCCTGGAATTTGACGGCAAGGGAAAATCAAAACGTTTCAATGAAGTACCCGACTGGTTCGTCTCTCCGGCTGAATTTTCTCGTACCCAGTGGCTTATCAACCACGATCTTGCGGATGTAAAGGCCACCCAATTCATTGACGTGCTGATGTCCTACCCGCTGAAAGAGCGCCGCGCGCACTGTAATTTGTTATTCGGACTGGAGCTGGAAAAGGTGAATGCGGTTCCGGCCGCAGCGTCAGCCGCAGGGAAAATCGGCAATAAAAACGGCAAAACGACCAAACCGCGCGTGACCGATCTGGGATCGTTTGAATTGTTCAGCCAGTTCTTTGCGCGCATGAAAACCGCCGTGCTGGCCGATGAGTTCCCTACTCTGCAGGTCCTGACGGGCATGGATAACCTGACTAAAGCGCCGCATAATTTAAAGCAGGGTATCAGGACGTGGTTCAAAGCCATCGCGGGCGACCTTCCTCCCAATAACAAACGCGTAGAAGCGGGGAATGCCGTTCTGTTCTGCGCCCCTATCCGCGAACAGATCCAGCGTATCGAAGCGCTGGGGCTGGAGAAGTACTACCAGGGATTATCGAAAGCCATTGCCGAAGCGGGTGATGGATTCATCTCTGACTTTACCTATACTTACGAGCAGTAAACACACACTTTTACTCTTCACAGCATGCAAAACAGGAGGTTTTTATGCTTATCGTTGTTCCTGTCCTTATTTTCGTTGCGCTGGTTATCGTGGGCGCAGGCGTCAAAATTGTCCCTCAGGGTTATCAGTGGACCGTCGAGCGTTTCGGTCGCTACACCAATACCCTCCAGCCGGGCTTAAGCCTGATTGTTCCGTTCATGGACCGGATTGGTCGCAAGATCAACATGATGGAACAGGTACTGGACATTCCGTCTCAGGAGATCATCTCCAAGGATAACGCCAACGTCACCATCGACGCCGTCTGTTTTATTCAGGTGATTGATGCGCCGAAAGCGGCCTATGAGGTCAGCAACCTGGAGCTGGCCATCGTCAACCTGACGATGACCAACATCCGTACCGTGCTCGGCTCGATGGAGCTGGACGAGATGCTTTCCCAGCGTGACAGCATCAATACCCGCCTGCTGCACATTGTCGATGAGGCAACCAACCCGTGGGGGATCAAGGTCACCCGTATCGAGATCCGCGACGTGCGTCCGCCGGCTGAGCTGATCGCCTCCATGAACGCCCAGATGAAGGCCGAGCGAACCAAGCGCGCCTACATTCTGGAAGCCGAAGGGGTGCGTCAGGCGGAGATCCTCAAAGCGGAAGGTGAAAAACAGTCGCAGATCCTGAAAGCGGAAGGCGATCGTCAGTCCGCGTTTTTACAGGCAGAAGCGCGTGAACGTTCGGCAGAAGCGGAAGCCCGCGCCACTCAGATGGTTTCCGAGGCAATCGCCGCCGGTGATATCCAGGCCGTGAACTACTTTGTCGCGCAAAAATATACCGATGCGCTAAAACAGATTGGCTCCGCGAACAACAGCAAAGTGGTGATGATGCCGCTGGAGGCCAGCAGCCTGATGGGCTCTATCGCCGGTATTGCCGAACTGATCAAAGACAGCGGAAACGAGCGTAAAAAATGATTGAGCTGATCGCTGCACATCCTCATGCCTTCTGGCTAAGCCTCGGCGGCTTATTGCTGGCGGCGGAGATGCTGGGCGGCAACGGCTACCTGCTCTGGAGCGGTGTTGCCGCCGTCATTACGGGCCTTCTGGTCTGGATCCTTCCCCTGGACTGGGCGTGGCAGGGCGCACTGTTTGCCGTGCTCACGCTGGTGGCCGCGTGGCTGTGGTGGCGCTGGCTAAACCGGCGGGTTAACGAGCAAAAACCGCTGGACGCGCACCTCAACCAGCGCGGACAGCAGATTGTCGGCAAGCGTTTTACGCTCGACACCGCGCTGGTAAACGGGCGCGGGCATATGCGCGTGGGCGACAGCTCGTGGCCGGTAGTCGCCGACGACGACCTCAGCGCCGGCACGCGGGTTGAGGTCATTGCGGTGGAAGGCATTACCCTGCGGGTGAAAGCCTGCTAAGCAGAAGCCTTACGATGACAGCAGCCGGCAAGATTGTCGATAATCGGGCAGTCGGCGCTGTCATCCCCCGGACAGGATTCCGCGAGCTGCAGCAGCTGTTCGCGCATCGCCTGCAGCTCAATGATGTGGCGTTCAATCTCGGCCACTTTTTCCAGCGTGCGTTTTTTCACGTCGGCGCTGTGACGCTTCGGATCGTTGAACAGATTTACCAGCTCGCCGCACTCTTCCAGATTAAAACCGACCTGTCTTGCCTGGCGCAGCAGCGTCAGCTCATCCAGATGCAGCTGCGTGTAGCTGCGGTAGCCGTTTTCGCTGCGCAGCGGCGGCGTCACCAGCCCCTTCTCTTCATAAAAGCGAATCGCTTTGCTGGTTAAGCCGGTTTTTTTTGCCACGTCACTGATATTCACATTTCCCCCTTGACCTTCCCCTTG
Source organism: Enterobacter sp. 940_PEND (assembly GCF_001059415.1). NCBI lineage: Bacteria > Pseudomonadati > Pseudomonadota > Gammaproteobacteria > Enterobacterales > Enterobacteriaceae > Enterobacter > Enterobacter sp. 940_PEND. The sequence continues at coordinate 9,226 of NZ_JUMS01000078.1, read as the reverse complement.
ATGGAAGGTTTAACCTTCATAACAGTTAGCGAAAAGCGTTACTCCGGTCAACTACTGACCAGTTCATTATACGGGAGTTTTGTTATGTCTCACACTATCGACCTGACGCTGGACGGCCTCTCATGCGGCCACTGCGTCAAACGCGTTAAAGAAAGCCTGGAACAGCGCCCTGACGTTGAAAGCGCTGACGTGACTATCGATCATGCCGCCGTAACAGGCAGCGCCAGCGCGGATGCGCTGATTGATACCATCAAGCAGGCCGGTTACGGGGCGGAGTTAAGCCACCCAAAGGCTAAACCGCTGGCAGAGTCATCATCTCCGTCGGAAGCGCTGACAGCGGCCACTCCTGAGCTTCCGGCTGCTGATGATATTGACGACAGCCAACAGCTGCTGATCAACGGCATGAGCTGCGCCAGCTGCGTCTCCCGGGTACAAAACGCCTTGCAGGCGGTACCGGGCGTCGCGCAGGCACGGGTAAACCTCGCGGAGCGCACTGCGCTGGTGATGGGCAGCGCCTCCGCCGCAGATTTAGTGCAGGCCGTTGAGAAAGCGGGCTATGGCGCAGAGGCCATCGAAGATGATGCCGAACGCCGCGAGCGCCAGCAGGAAACGGCTATCGCCACCATGAAGCGCTTCCGCTGGCAGGCGATTGTCGCCCTGCTGGTGGGTATTCCGGTGATGGTGTGGGGCATGATGGGTGACAACATGATGGTCACCGACGACAACCGCACGCTGTGGCTGGTGATTGGCCTGATTACCCTTGCGGTGATGGTGTTTGCAGGCGGGCATTTCTATACCAGCGCCTGGAAGAGCCTGAAAAACCGCACCGCGACGATGGATACGCTGGTGGCGCTCGGTACCGGCGCGGCGTGGCTCTATTCAATGAGCGTGAACGTCTGGCCCCAGTGGTTCCCGATGGAGGCGCGCCATCTCTACTATGAAGCGAGCGCGATGATTATCGGCCTGATTAACCTGGGCCATATGCTGGAAGCCCGCGCCCGTCAGCGCTCCTCGAAAGCGCTGGAAAGATTGCTTGATTTAACCCCGCCGACGGCTCGCGTGGTCACGGACGAGGGGGAGAAAAGCGTCCCGCTGGCGGAAGTTCAGCCCGGCATGACGCTGCGCCTGACGACGGGCGATCGCGTTCCCGTTGACGGCAAGATAACCCAGGGCGAAGCCTGGCTGGATGAAGCGATGCTGACCGGCGAGCCCATTCCCCAGCAGAAAACAGACGGCGACGCCGTTCATGCGGGTACGGTGGTGCAGGACGGCAGCGTGCTGTTTACCGCCAGCGCCGTCGGCAGCCACACAACGCTGTCGCGTATTATCCGCATGGTGCGTCAGGCCCAGAGCAGCAAGCCGGAAATTGGCCAGCTTGCAGACAAAATCTCGGCCATTTTTGTGCCGGTGGTGGTCGGCATTGCCCTGCTGAGCGCGGCGATCTGGTATTTCTTCGGCCCGGCACCGCAGATTGTTTACACCCTGGTGATCGCCACCACGGTGCTGATCATCGCCTGTCCTTGCGCCCTTGGCCTGGCGACGCCGATGTCAATTATCTCCGGCGTAGGCCGCGCGGCCGAATTTGGCGTACTGGTGCGGGACGCGGACGCGCTGCAGCAGGCCAGCACCCTGGACACGCTGGTGTTTGATAAAACCGGCACGCTGACCGAAGGCAAACCGCAGGTGGTGGCCGTCACTACCGCAGGCATTACGAAAGAGGAGGCGCTGCGCCTCGCCGCCGCGCTGGAGCAAGGATCCAGCCATCCGCTGGCGCGCGCCATTCTCGATAAAGCCAATGCTTCTGCCCTGCCGCAGGTGAGCAATTTCCGCACCCTGCGCGGGCTCGGCGTCAGCGGTGAAGCAGAAGGCCACGCGCTGCTGCTGGGTAACCAGGCATTGCTCAATGAAAACGGTATTGATACCGCCGAGCTGGAAAGCGAGCTGAAGGCGCAGGCGTCTCAGGGCGCCACGCCGGTTCTGCTGGCGATAGATGGCAAAGCCGCCGCGCTGCTGGCCGTGCGCGATCCGCTTCGCCAGGACAGCGTGGACGCCCTGCAGCGTCTGCACCGTGCGGGCTACCGTCTGGTGATGCTGACCGGGGATAACTCGACCACTGCCAACGCCATCGCAAAAGAAGCCGGTATTGATGAGGTCATTGCAGGCGTGCTGCCGGACGGTAAAGCGGACGCCATCAAGAAGCTGCAAAGTCAGGGTCGTCAGGTGGCGATGGTCGGCGACGGCATCAACGATGCCCCGGCGCTGGCCCAGGCGGACGTGGGGATTGCCATGGGTGGCGGGAGCGATGTCGCCATCGAAACCGCTGCGATTACGCTGATGCGCCATAGCCTGATGGGCGTTGCCGACGCGCTGGCCATTTCAAAAGCCACGCTGCGCAACATGAAGCAGAACTTACTGGGAGCGTTCGTCTATAACACCCTCGGTATCCCAATCGCGGCCGGGATTTTATGGCCGCTGACCGGCACGCTGCTTAACCCGGTGGTCGCGGGCGCGGCGATGGCGCTCTCCTCCATTACCGTGGTGAGCAACGCCAACCGTCTGCTGCGCTTTAAACCGAAGGATTGAACCTTGTACCCGTACGCGCTAGCATGAACCTTTCCATTCATGGAGCGCGTATGGGTCTGTTTAATCGTATAAAAGCATCGTTTCGCGCCCTCTTTCCTCGCCGTTACGCCTGGCCCGGTCTGGATATCTCTCTCCCCGGCGGGCAGCACCTGCATCTGGTCGGCAGCATCCATATGGGTACACAGGATATGTCTCCCCTGCCACCCGGGCTGATTAAACTGCTGAAACGCGCCGACGCGCTGGTCGTTGAGGCGGACATTTCGGGCCAGGAGTCGCCGTTTGCCGGGCTGGAAAGCGATCTCAGCCTGGCGGAACGTCTGGATGATGCCCGGCTTGCCGAACTGACGCGCGTCGCGGATGAAACCGGCGTGTCGCTCTCCATGATTGACACCCTGCCGCTCTGGCAAATTGCGATGGTGCTGCAGGCCACGCAGGCGCAGCGTCTGGGACTGCGCGGTGACTACGGCATTGATTATCAGCTGCTGAACGCGGCAAGGGCGCGCAGCCTGCCCGTCATCGAGCTGGAAGGGACGGACAGCCAGATTGCGCTTCTGCGACAGCTTCCCGACGACGGCCTGATGCTGCTGGATGATACGTTGACCCACTGGCACACCAACGCGCGCCTGCTGCAGACCATGATTGGCTGGTGGCTGGACGCGCCGCCTGCGGACGGCAAGCTGGCGTTACCGTCGACGTTCAGCGAATCGCTGTATGATGTGCTGATGAACGCGCGCAACAAAGCCTGGCGGCAGACGCTGCACGCTTTGCCCGCGGGGCATTACGTGGTGGCGGTTGGGGCGTTACATTTGTACGGAGAAGGGAATTTGCCGTCGTTGCTGAAATAAAAAAATGGCCAATATTTCTATTGGCCCGTCAAAGAGGAATTTCATCGTTTTTATTATGCCGAAGGAGACCTTCGGTTGAGCCGATTGTCGCTCAAAGTGACCATCACTGCCAATACTATTGCGCAAGATGGTGCTATTTTTTAGACAAACGTCAGGCGTATGCTGTGGGCATGATTTGTCTGTCGTAAGAAGGATAGCTATGACTCCCGCCGTTAAATTACTCGAAAAAAACAACATTTCTTTCCGGATCCACACTTACGATCACGATCCGAATGAGACTAACTTTGGTGATGAAGTGGTGCGCAAGCTGGGGCTGAATGCTGACCAGGTTTATAAAACGCTGCTGGTGGCGGTGAATGGCGATATGAAACACCTCGCCGTCGCGGTTACTCCGGTGGCGGGACAGCTGGATCTGAAGAAAGTCGCCAAAGCGCTGGGGGCGAAGAAGGTGGATATGGCGGATCCGATGGTGGCGCAGCGCACCACGGGCTATCTGGTGGGCGGGATCAGTCCGCTCGGGCAGAAAAAACGCCTGCCGACGCTGATTGATGCCCCTTCACAGGAGTTTGAAACCATCTTTATATCCGGCGGCAAACGCGGGCTGGATATCGAGCTGGCGGCGGGCGACCTGGCGAAAATGCTGGACGCGAAGTTTGCGGATATTGCGCGCCGGGATTGAGAAAATTGCCCGGTAGCGGCTGCGAGGTAAAAGCAAAACGGTAACAGGCGTTACCGTTTTTTGTGTTCGCACCCTCTCCCGGTGGGAGAGGGTTGGGGTGAGGGCATCAGGCCGCACACCACTACTGCCAGCTCACCTCACCTTTCGGCTCGTAGGCATTCACGTCAATCGGCGAATTCTGCTCGATAAACTGCTTCAGCACTTCCGCATCAATAAAGCCGGTATTCACGTATCCCGGTTTGTTATCAATGTGCGGATAGCCGTCGCCGCCGGTGGCGTTAAAGCTTAACGTCGCCAGACGGTACGTTTTAGCCGGGTCAACCGGTTCGCCTTTGATCTTCAGGTCGTTAAGCTTGCCGTCTTTCGCGACGAAGCTGACGTTAGCAAACTGCGGATAGGCCCCGGAATCCGGCTTCATCTGCGCCACGGCGGTCAGGTAGTCAATCACCTCTTTCCCGCTCATGTCCGCATAGACCACCACGTTGCCGAACGGCTGCACCTTCAGGACGTCTTTATAGGTAATGTTTCCGCCCTCGATGGAATCACGAATACCGCCGCCGCTCATCACGCCGAAGTCAGCGCCGGTACGCGCCATTTGCGCCGCCAGCACCAGGTGGCCCATGTTGGTCTGCACGAAGCGAACTTTACTGCGGTCCCCCTCCAGACGACCGTTCAGCGTGCCGATTTTCACGTCCAGCTGCGCCTTGCCTTTGTTCTGGAACGGCGTCAGCAGGGAGAGCATCTGCTGGTTTTCAGCGATCTCTGGCGTGTAGAGTACGCGCTCACTTTTCCCGTCCGGGTAGGTGACTTTCTTCTTCAGGTTGACCGGGATGAGCTGATAATGAACCAGCTTCATTTCGCCGTTACGGAACTCGAAATCCGCCCGGCCGACGTATTTGCCCCACTCGTGCGCCTGAACAATCCAGATACCGTTCTGACGGTCCGGCGCGCACGGCGTGCCCGGCACGTAGTCCACCTGCTTTTTGTTCTCTGAGGCCATGCACACCGGATCCTGTGAGTGACCGCCCACAATCATTGCCAGCGAGCCCGCGGGCAGGCTGCGCGCCATTTCCACGTCGCCGGGCGCGTTAGAGCCGTGCTCGCCGTTGTCGTAGTGCCCCATATGCGTGGTGGCGATAATCACGTCCGGCTTCTCGTTTTGCTGCAGCTCCTGAATTACCAGCTTCGCTTCGTCTGCCGGTTTGCGGAATTCGATATCGGTAAAGAACTCGGGGTTGCCAATTTTCGCCGTATCGTCAGTGGTTAAGCCGATGACCGCAATTTTCAGATCCTGGCGCTTAAACAGCGCCCACGGCTTAAACAGACGTTCGCCGGTGCTTTTCTGGTAAATATTGGCGGAGAGGAAGGGAAATTTGGCCCATTTTTCCTGCTGACGCAGCACGGTCAGAGGATTATCGAACTCGTGGTTACCCACGGCCATCGCGTCGTAGCCAATCAGGTTCATGCCGCGAAAATCAGGTTCCGCGTCCTGTAAATCGGATTCCGGCACGCCGGTATTGATATCGCCTCCCGACAGCAGCAGCACGCTGCCGCCCTGGGCCGCCACCTCTTTACGAATGCCGTCCACCAGCGTTTTTTGTGCCGACAGGCCATATTCGCCGTATTCGCTGCGCCAGAAATGACCGTGGTGATCGTTGGTATGCAGAATGGTGATTTTATAGGTTTTGTCTTTTTCATACGCCTGCGCGGGCAGGCTTACCAGGCCCCATGCGGCGATGAGCGCCAGCGCGACGCCCCGCTTCATTAACTTCATCTTCTCTCTCCCTGACCAATAGACAAAGGCAAAAATTACAGTGACTAACAAGAATAGACAAATAAGTTTTCAGAATTGCGACTTTCTTCAAATGTCCCGGGCGGGTATGTTAGTCGGATAATAATTACACCCTGCATCTCTAATAACTAAAGACGTGGTAATTCTCTCTATGGCAATCAGTGAATCAACCCAGCCCGTTTCGGGCGCACCGGCGTCGCGCACCTCCTTTAAAGTCTTAGGCGCAATCAGTCTCTCGCACCTGCTCAACGACATGATCCAGTCGTTGATTCTGGCCATTTATCCGCTGCTGCAGTCCGAGTTCTCACTCACCTTCGTGCAGATCGGGATGATCACCCTGACCTTTCAGCTGGCTTCCTCACTGCTGCAGCCGGTGGTGGGCTACTGGACGGATAAATATCCGATGCCGTGGTCGCTGCCGATAGGCATGTGCTTCACCCTAAGCGGGCTGGTGCTGCTGGCCATGGCGGGGAGCTTTGAAGCCGTGCTGATTGCCGCCGCGCTGGTGGGCACCGGCTCGTCCGTTTTCCATCCGGAGTCTTCCCGCGTGGCGCGCATGGCCTCCGGGGGACGTCACGGTCTGGCGCAGTCTCTCTTCCAGGTGGGCGGTAACTTTGGTAGCTCTCTCGGCCCGCTGCTGGCCGCGGTGATTATTGCCCCTTATGGTAAAGGCAACGTGGCCTGGTTTGTGCTGGCCGCGCTGCTGGCGATCATCGTGCTGGCGCAGATCAGCCGCTGGTATGCCGCTCAGCATCGCGTGAATAAAGGTAAACCAAAAGCGAAGGTTATCAATCCCCTGCCGCGCAACAAGGTTATCCTGGCGGTTTCCGTGCTGCTGGTACTGATTTTCTCGAAATACTTCTATATGGCGAGCATCAGCAGCTATTACACCTTTTATCTGATGCAAAAATTCGGATTATCGGTACAGAATGCGCAGATCCACCTGTTTGCCTTCCTGTTCGCCGTCGCGGCCGGTACGGTTATTGGCGGGCCTGTGGGGGATAAGATTGGACGTAAATATGTCATTTGGGGCTCTATCCTCGGCGTGGCGCCGTTTACCCTTATTTTACCGTATGCGAGCCTTGAATGGACGGGGATTTTAACCGTGATCATTGGTTTTATCCTCGCATCTGCCTTTTCCGCCATTCTGGTCTATGCCCAGGAGCTGCTGCCTGGCCGTATCGGTATGGTTTCCGGGCTCTTTTTCGGTTTCGCCTTCGGTATGGGCGGGCTTGGCGCGGCGGTGTTGGGGATGGTGGCGGACCACACCAGCATCTTCCTGGTTTATAAAATCTGCGCTTTCCTGCCGCTTCTTGGGATGTTGACCATATTCCTGCCTGATAACCGTCATAAAGCGTAAATTACGGGTAGCCAAAGTTTAACTTTGGCTACCTGATACCCTGATGCCATAAGGGTTTCTTCTTCATCCCCTCGCTGAATTTATCAAAACGCGCTTTTTTACGTACATATTGCTGTTTTATTCAAACTTCAACAATAATTCATAAACATAAGGGTAAAAATTGTCATAAACTATTACTCGGTTTTTTGGTTTTCGCCAAAAAGGAACACCCACAACGAAAGGAGACGGAATGCACCACGCCACACCGCTTATCACCACCATTGTTGGTGGACTTGTGCTCGCTTTTATCCTCGGCATGATTGCCAATAAGCTGCGTATTTCTCCTCTTGTAGGCTATCTGTTAGCGGGTGTACTGGCGGGACCGTTTACGCCAGGCTTCGTGGCGGATACCAAACTGGCCCCTGAGCTGGCGGAATTGGGCGTGATTCTGCTGATGTTTGGCGTCGGCCTGCACTTCTCCCTGAAGGATCTGATGGCGGTAAAGTCGATCGCCATACCGGGAGCGATCGCCCAGATTGGGGTGGCGACGCTGCTGGGGATGGCGCTTTCGGCGGTGCTGGGCTGGTCGTTAATGACCGGTATCGTATTTGGGCTGTGTCTCTCAACCGCCAGTACCGTGGTGCTGCTGCGCGCGCTTGAAGAGAGACAGCTGATAGACAGCCAGCGCGGGCAAATCGCGATAGGCTGGCTGATTGTTGAAGACCTGGTCATGGTCCTGACGCTGGTTCTGCTGCCAGCCGTTGCCGGGATGATGGAAAAAGACAACGTCGGCCTGGCCTCGCTGGCGCTGGATATGAGTATCACCATCGGTAAGGTGGTGGCGTTTATCGCCATCATGATGCTGGTGGGACGCCGTCTGGTGCCGTGGATCATGTCCCGCAGCGCGGCAACCGGCTCACGCGAGCTGTTTACCCTCTCCGTGCTGGCGCTGGCGCTGGGTATCGCTTTTGGTGCCGTAGAGCTGTTTGATGTCTCCTTTGCCCTGGGCGCGTTCTTCGCCGGGATGGTGCTGAACGAGTCCGAGCTGAGCCACCGCGCGGCGCACGACACTCTGCCGCTGCGCGATGCCTTCGCCGTGCTGTTCTTCGTCTCCGTCGGGATGCTGTTTGACCCGATGGTCCTGATTCACCAGCCGCTGGCCGTGCTGGGCACGCTGGCGATCATCATCTTTGGTAAGTCGCTCGCCGCCTTCTTCCTGGTGAGAATGTTCGGCCACTCCCCTCGTACGGCGTTGACCATCGCCGCCAGCCTGGCGCAGATCGGTGAGTTCGCCTTTATTCTGGCCGGTCTGGGCATGGCCCTGAACCTGCTGCCGCAGGCGGGGCAAAACCTGGTGCTGGCGGGGGCGATCCTGTCGATTATGCTGAACCCGGTGCTGTTTGCCCTGCTGGAAAAATACCTCGATAAAACCGAAACGCTGGAAGAACAGACGCTCGAAGAGGCCATCGAAGAAGAGAAGCAGATCCCTGTGGATATTTGCAACCACGCCCTGCTGGTCGGCTTTGGCCGCGTGGGCAGCCTGCTCGGTGAGAAGCTAATGGCGCAGGGCATTCCGCTGGTGGTGATTGAGACCTCACGCACCCGCGTCGACGAGCTGCGCGAGCGCGGTATTCGTGCGGTGCTGGGCAATGCGGCAAACGAAGAGATCATGAATCTGGCGCATCTGGACTGCGCGCGCTGGCTGCTGCTGACCATACCTAACGGCTATGAAGCGGGCGAGATTGTGGCTTCCGCGCGCGCGAAGTGCCCAACGATTGAGATTATCGCCCGGGCGCACTATGACGACGAGGTGGAGTACATTACCGAGCGCGGGGCAGATAAGGTGGTGATGGGCGAGCGCGAGATTGCCAACACCATGCTGACGCTGCTGGAGAAACCGCTGGTTGAAGAGGCTGTGACGGGGTAAGTTGGTGCGGCCTGATGCCCTCACCCTGACCCTCTCCCACGGGGAGAGGGAACAAACACTA